>CAVJGY010000005.1:6987-24620 GCA_963648915.1 Acutalibacteraceae bacterium
CCGAAGAGACGCCGGGCGTTCCGGTCGGTTTTCTCGGCGTGAACGGGGAGCGTCTCGAGATGCTCTTCCTCGCCTCGTCCGAACGCGGAAAGGGTCTGGGACGTCAGCTCATCCAATACGGCATCGCGCATTACGGCATCCGTGAGGTCACCGTCAACGAGCAGAACCCGCAGGCCGTCGGTTTTTACCAGCACCTCGGTTTTGTGACCTACAAGCGGACCGACCTCGACGAAGAGGGCAATCCCTATCCTCTTTTATATATGAAGCTCTCCTGACCGCCGCTTTTCCCGCCGGGGTGGTGTTTTTCCTCCGAGTATGTTATACTTAACTCGAAGATCTGCCTGTTTTGGGGAGAACGGAGGAGCTGAACGTGAAATATTTTGAGTACGGACCGGAAAACCGTGAACTGATGGTGATTTTGCATGGCGGCGGAACATCCTATCACGGGGCGGAACCGTCCGCCAAGCTCCTCGGCCAGAAGTACCACGTCATCCTTGTGGCCTACGACGGCTTCAACCCGTCTGAGCCGGACACCGTGTTCCAATCTCCGATGGACGAAGCGAAACGTCTCGGAGACTACATCGTGGAGCGTTATCACGGGAAAATCGACATCCTCTATGGCATTTCCTACGGATGCCGTATCCTCATGGAGGTTCTGGCCGACGAGCGGCTGAGCATCACGACCACGATCGCGGACGGCATGAGCCTGAACGACTACCCTGACATTAAAAGCGACTGGGGAAAAGACCTGTACTGTTTCTTCTTTACCGGAATTTTCTATCTCGTCATGGGGCATCCCGACCCACTGCGGAAGCGATTTCTTGCGAAGATCTCCGGGCGAAAGCTCGAGGAAGCCGAACGCATCCTCTACGGGAAAGCTTCTTGGCAGAGCTGGAAAAATCAGGACTACTATCTGATCGGCAAAAAGACCGATTACACCCTGTTCGGGCGGACGAAAATGTTCCTGTGGTACGGCATCAAGGGCAGTGTCGACAAAAAACTGTCCCAAAATTTGGGCAGTCTGCAGGCGAAGGGCTATCCCTTCACCGTGAAAATTTTCACCGATTGCGGTCACGGCGGTCTGGCCGGAGAACGCCCCCAGCAGTTTCTTGAGGAAGTCACAAAAGCACATCGTTCGTAATTTTTGAGGCTGCGGCGGCAGCCTCTTTTTTATTTCGGGTGCAAATTGCCGAAAATCGCGGTTTTTCCATCAAACATGCCAAAAACGACTACCCTTTGGTTCTCAAAAGTGATATGATAGGGGCGTATGATTTGAATTTTGTCGATTTTTGACGTTCTTTTTGCAAGGAGTACACCCCATGAAAATTTCCCGCAAATCGTTCCTTCAACTGCTGGGTCTGTCGGCTCTGACGCTGGGCGGCGTCGGCTGTGGTGCATCCAGCAGCTCGGCCAGCTCCACCGCGTCCTTCTCCCCGGATCATCCGGTCAGCCTGACGGTCTGGACCTACTACAACGGCGACCAGCTGGAGACCTTCAACAAGCTGGTCGACACCTTCAACAGCACCGTCGGACAGGAAAAGGGCATCACCGTGGAAAGCTCCAGTCAGGGCAGCGTGAACGAGCTGGAATCCACCGTTCTGGATGCAGCCGAGGCCAAGGTGGGCGCGGAGGCTCTGCCGAACATCTTCTCCGCCTATGCAGACACGGCCTACACGGTCGACCAGATGGGTCTCATCGCCGACCTCAGCCCCTACTTCACCGAGGAAGAGCGTGCCGCTTACATCGAAGGCTACCTCACCGAGGGCGATTTTGACGGCAACGGAAGCATCAAAATTTTCCCGACCGCAAAGTCCACCGAGCTTCTGTTCCTGAACGACACTGATTGGCAGACCTTCGCCGACGCCACCGGTGCGACCTACGACGACCTTGCCACGATGGAGGGTCTGGTCGACACCGCCGAGAAATACTACAACTGGACGAAAGAGCAGACCGGAACGGGCATGTCCCTGTTCGGCCGTGACGCCATGGCGAACTATTTCCTCATCGGTGCGGAGCAGCTGGGCTGCACCCTCTTTGACGTCAAGGAGGGCAAGATGACCCTCGGCCTGACCGAGGAGGTCGCCCGGAAGCTCTGGGACAACTACTATGTCCCCTTCGTCAAGGGCTGGTTCGACGCCATTGGCCGCTTCCGCAGCGACGACATCAAGACGGGCAACATCATCGGCTATGTCGGTTCCAGTTCCAGCGCAACCTACTTCCCGACACAAGTCATGACGAGCGACACCGAGAGCCACGACATCGCCCTGAAAGTCCTTCCCGCACCCCAGTTCGCGAACGCCGTCAAGAACGTCACCGTCCAGCAGGGCGCAGGCATGGCCGTCACCAACCGCTCTGAGGCGGAGGTCGCCGCCAGCGTTGAGTTCCTGAAATGGTTCACCCAGCCGGAAAACAACATCGCGTTCGCAGTCGGCTCGGGCTATCTGCCCGTCACCCACGCCGCCAACGACATGGACGCCATCCGTGCCAGCGGCCTGAGCCTGACCGACAAGATGGACGCCATCCTGACCGGAGCAGTCGAAGCCACCAACACCCTCGACCTCTACACCCCTCCGGCCTTCGCAGGCGGTGCAGACGCCCGGAATGTCCTGTCCTACAACCTGTCCGACCTTGCTTCCGCTGACCGTGCCACCATTCAGGAGCGCGTCGACGCGGGACAGTCCGCCGAGGAAGCCGAGGCCGAGTTCCTGACCGACGACTATTTCCAGTCCTGGTACACTGCAATTTGCAGCAAGCTTCGCACCTACGAGGGCTGATACCGTAAAATTAAGTGGGAAGGAGGTCTGCCCCTCAGATGAAACGCCATTCGTTTTTCGCAAGCAAAAAGCGCGACCGCTCCATCTTTCGCACCATCTTTCGCGCTCTAGTCCTGGTCCTGCTGGTAGAAGCCGTGCTCCTCATAGCTGCTATCTCGCGCAGCAACGTCAGCCGTCAGCTGCATCAGAACGCACTGGATATTCTGGACAAACAGGTCGAGAACCGCGCCGGCTATATCAACGACCAGTTTGCGGAGATCCGGGAGCTGACCGACATCTCCACCGAGATCAATACCAAGACACAGGAGCTCATCGACGACAGAACGCTCGACCTTGCCACGATGGACGCCAGCAGCGAAAACAGTCTGCCGCTCTTCGAGGCCATCATGCCCGACCTCATCACAGCTCTGCGCAATCGGCCTGCGACGGGCATCTTCGTCATCCTGAACACCCACGACCTCGACCGACGAGAGATCGACTCGACCCTTCCCTGTCTCTATCTGCGCGACCTCGACCCCGACGCCGCCCCTTCGGAGAAGAACACCGACCTCCTGTTGGAGCGTGCGCCCTCCCAGCTGGTGCGGAGCTACAGCATCTCCACCGACAAGGGCTGGACGCCCTCCATCCAGTACAAGGGTCTGAATAAGAAGGGCTTCTTCCAGCTGCCGTTTCAGGCCGCCTACACCGATAACACCAAGCTGAACGCACGCGATTACGGGCGGCTCTGCTCCGTTCCCTACACTCTGACCGGAGACAACCGCGCGGCCATCGCGTATAGTCAGCCCCTCATCCTTCCCAACGGGACGGTCTACGGCGTCATCGGCGTCGAGCTGCTCACCAGCTATCTGGAGGCTCGGATGCCCAGCGGAGAGCTGCAGAACGACGGCGCGGGCTTCTATCTGCTGGCCTCTACTACTGATAACCTCAAGGGAGACAAGCTGACCCTGACCTGCTCGGTCTTTTCCAACGACGAGACCGACGCACAGGAGCTTGTCCTCCACCGGGACGGAAAATCGTGGTATTTCGACCTGAACGGCAAGCGGAATTACGCTTCCCTGCGTCAGATCACCATGTACAAGCGGAACGCACCCTTCTCGAGTGAGCAGTGGGTGCTGGTCGGTGCAGTGGACTCCTTCGCGCTGTTCGCCTTCTCCAACAACGTCAACAACCTGCTCTTCGGCTCGATGCTCCTGACACTGGTGGTCGGCCTCATCAGCAGCTACATCGTCAGCCGTGCCCTTGCAAAGCCGGTCGCACAGCTCTCTGACGAGCTTGCCGCCGCCCAGAAGCAGAGCAACGAGCGCATCCCCCAGTTCTCCCACACCGGAGTCCGGGAGCTGGACCAGTTCGCCGCAGCCATTACCCAGCTGACCCGGGAAAATCTGGCTGCTGCCGCCCTCGAGCGCGTCCGCATCGAGCACGAGCGCGACTACGACATCCTGACTGGACTGTACAACCGTCAGGCCTTCCAGCGTGTCTGTGAGGGTCTGTTTGCAACGCCGGAACGTCTGAAACACGCTGCCCTCATCATGATGGACTTGGACAATCTCAAGCACATCAACGACAGCTACGGCCACGACCTCGGCGACCAGTACCTCCGCCAGACCGGACAGTGCCTCATCACCAGCACTCCGGCGGGCACGCTCTGCTCCCGTCTGTCGGGCGATGAATTCATGCTCCTGTTCTACGGGTACGAGTCGCAGGATGAGATCCGCCAGAATCTCGACCATCTCCGCACCTCCCTGAGCAAGAGCGTCTCCTCGCTTCCCAACGGCAGCGAGCTGCACATCAGCGTTTCGGGCGGCATCGCGTGGTATCCCGAGGACAGCACCCACTACAACACCCTGAAGAAATACGCCGATTTCGCGATGTATCAGGTGAAATATTCGGAGAAGGGACGTCTGTGCGAGTTTAACCTCGAGCAGTACAAGCAGCAAGCCTATGCCCTGCAGACCCGCGCCGAGTTCGAGCAGATGATCCAGAACGAGCAGGTCACCTACTTCTTCCAGCCCATCTTCGAGACCCGTCAGGGACGGGTCATCGCCTACGAAGCCCTGATGCGCGTTCCCGACCTGCCCACCCTTTCCTCGCCCGCGACCGTCATGAAGCTGGCGAACGAGATGGGACGGCTGTACGACATCGAGCGGATCACCATGTTCAAGGGCAGCGAACGGTTCGAGTGGTTACAGCGGAACGGCCTGATCCGGAAGGATGCCCTGCTCTTCATCAACTCCATCGCCAGCGTCAGCCTGAACGACGAGGATTGGGAGCGGTACGTCCAGACCTTCCCGAACCTCCCCCGCCAGCTGGTGGTCGAGATCACCGAGGAAGAACAGCTCGACCTCAAGGAACTGGAACGGAAGCGGACTGCACCGGGCAGCCGGGGCATCTTCGCGCTGGATGATTATGGCAGCGGCTACAGCAACGGCAGCAGTCTGCTGACCCTTTCGCCCCGCTATGTCAAGGTGGACATCTCCATCATCCGGAACATCGACACCGACCTCGACAAGCAGCGTTTCTTGACGAGCCTGATCGAATATGCACGTCCCTATGGCATTAAAGTCTTGGCCGAGGGCGTGGAGACCCTCGAGGAGCTGAACACTGTCCTGAAGCTGGGCGTCGACCTGCTGCAGGGCTACTTCCTCGCCCGTCCCGGCGCACTGCCTCCGGCCATCTCGCAGGACGGCCTGACCGCCATCCGGAAGTTCCACGCCAGCAGGCACAAAGACTGATTTCGTCAAATCGCCGAAGATATATGGCAATTTGCTCAAATCATGGGAATTTTGTGCTTTCGGAAATTGATTTTTCCGCGCAAAACTGCTAAACTAGCAATATCAATTCCTCTGTGTTGACAGCATGGAGGGACAGGAGGTATTGCTATATGACTGAATCCCCGGGCAGCGTCGTCACACTGCTTTGTTCCGGAATCCGGCTTTACAGCGCGGAACGGCGGATCGCAGACTGCATTCTTGCGGATGTCAAACGCGCTTCGACTGTCACCTCTGCCAAGCTTGCACGCGCCAGCAACGCTTCGGAGGCCACTGTGACCCGGCTGTGTCACAAGCTTGGCTTTGAAAATTACCGGAAATTCCAGATCGCCCTTGCGCGGGACGTTCTGGAACAGCAGCAGACCGCCGAATCGGTACAACAGTTGGCCCCGGACCCTTTGCGGCAGTCCTTGGAGGCCATCCTTTCCAATCGGCAGGAGGAGCTTCGGGCGACTTATCACGCCCTCGAGCTTTCGCAGCTGCGGCCTGCACTTTCCGCGCTCCGCCGTGCGGAGGTCATCGAGGTCGCGGCCTCCGGACACAACCTTCCGGCGGCTCTGGACGCCTCGCTCAAGTTTACCGACCTCGGAAAACGCTGTGTCGCCAGTGCCATCCACGAGAAGAACCTGACCTTTGCGCAGACCTTGACGAAGCGCGACCTTCTTCTGGTAATTTCTGCCACAGGACATTCCGACCAGCTGGAACAGACGGCACAGGCCGCACATGACCGCGGTGCATCCGTCCTGCTCATCACCTGCGACCGCTCCTCTCCCTTGGCGCAGTTGTCCGACCATCTCCTGATGGCCTCCAACCGGGAGCAGCGTCTCATCGAGACTGCACATGCACCGTCACAGCTTTCGGTCAACTCCATCATCGAGCTGCTGTATTATCTGCTCCTGATGGATGCCGATATCCAGTAACCAAAAAACAACCGACTGGCAGCTGCCAGCCGGTTATTTTTCTATTGCTTAGTCCTTTTTGTTGAAAACGTACTTATCCATCCGACGGAACGCTTCCTCAATACGGGAGCGGGGCGAAGCCAGATTCATCCGCAGGTGGCACGGGCCGTGGAACATCATGCCGTCCTGCACCGCGACACCCACATCCCAGAGAGCGTGTTCCACCTCCTCGATGGTCTTGCCGTGCGCCTTGCACCAGTCGGTACAGTCTACGAACAGCATGTAAGTGCCCTCGGGCTTCGAGACGGTCACCCCCTCGAAGTGCTCCGCGATGTAGTCACAGGCAAAGTTGACGTTGCCGCTCAGCACCTCCCGCAGCTCGTCCGTCCACTCCTGTCCTTCAGGGCTGTAGCCGCCGATGAGGGCGTGCATGGACAGGACATTCATCATGTTGTAGTTGTTCAGGCTGGACTCCTTTTCGATGCGGTCGCGCCACCAGCTGTTGTACACGATGTGATAGCTGCCGACCAGACCCGCCAGATTGAAGGTCTTGGAGGGCGCGTACATGGCGGCGGTGCGCTGGCGGGCATCCTCGCTGATGGACTGGGTCGGGATGTGCTTGTGGTCGTTCAAGATGATATCCGACCAGATCTCGTCCGAGACGACATACACATCGTACTTTTTGAACAGCTCCATCGCCTGCTCCAGCTCCTCCCGCTCCCAGACACGTCCGCAGGGGTTGTGCGGGCTGCAGAGGATGGCTGCATGAATTTTTTCCTCTTTCAGATGCTTTTCCATGTCGGCGTAGTCCATCCGCCAGACGCCGCTTTCGTCCTTCACCAGCGGGCTGTGAACGATGTCGTAGCCATTGTCTTCCAGACAGTAGGTGAATCCGATGTAGGTCGGGCTGTGCACCAAGACCTTATCGCCCCGGGAGCAGACGCAGTTCAGCGCGCTGACGACGCCGCCCAGCACGCCGTTTTCATAGCCGATATGCTTCGGCTCGAGTCCGGTCACGCCATTTCGTGTATACTGCCAGTTGATAATGGCGTCGAAATACGCCTTGGAGGGGTCAAAGTAGCCGTAGGCCGGGTGCTGTGCCCGCTCGATGATGGCCTGCGGGATGGTCGGCACGGTCGGGAAGTTCATGTCCGCGACCCACATCGGGATGGCGTCGAAGCCCTCCTTCGGAGCAGACGGTGCAAAGCCCGTACCCAGACCATCCACGGCGATGGCGTCCTTGCCGTGGCGGTCTATAATGGAAGTAAAATCGTATTTCATGACAGCCTCTCCTTTTGCATCTTGCAAAAAAGGACTGTTGCCCTTTAACCTCTCAGTCGAGCTATCGCTCGCCAGCTCTCCTAATAGGAGAGCCAAAAGCCTCCCCTATCAGGGGAGGTGGCATCGCGTCAGCGATGACGGAGAGGTTGTGCAACAGCCCCTTCAATATTAAAATTTAGCCCTCGATGAGCTCGACGGTTTTCATCTTGACCGGGGTGGTGGGCTTATCGTTCCAGTCGGTGCGGACGGAAGCGATCTTGTCGACGACATCCATACCTGCGACGACCTTGCCGAATGCGGCATACTGGCCGTCCAGATGGGGTGCGTCCTCGTGCATGATGAAGAACTGGCTGCCTGCGCTGTTCGGGTTCATGCTGCGTGCCATGCTGATGACGCCGCGGACATGCTTGATGGGGTTGTTGACGCCGTTTGCAGCGAACTCACCCTTGATGTTCCAGCCCGGGCCGCCGGTGCCGTTTCCCAGCGGGCAGCCGCCCTGGATCATGAAGCCCCGGATGACGCGGTGGAAGGTCAGGCCATTGTAGAAGCCCTGACCGACCAGCTTCTTGAAGTTCTCACAGGTGATGGGGGCAGCCTGCTCATTCAGCTCGATGTCGATGATGCCGCCGTCTTCCATAGTAATACGAACCATATCGCTTTAATACTCCTTTAAAACTAAGCCCAGAATGGGCAGATGTGGCAAAAAACTGCCAAGTATCACAGATAGTATAGCATATTCAGGGCTGCATTTCCACCATATCCGCCCAAAATCGTTTCGGACAGTGGGACATGCGGCACTTTTCGTTGTGACGAGCCTTGATCTCCAGCGTGTTGTAGAACTGCTTCCAGAGGGCTTGAAACTCCTGTTCCCGCTCGGACGGCGGCGGAAGTTCCAGCGGCGCGGCCAGCTCCATGAGCCGCGCTTTGTGGTTTTCCTGTATCAGCACCGCGTTATGAACGGCGTCATAGATCATGAAGTTCTCTTCCGGGAAGCGTCCGCAGAAATGCGCCCGCAGAAGGGGCAGGATATAATTTTTCGGGTGGATGACCGCCCCCAGCACCCCGTCGTACTCCTGAAACCGAACAAAGCCCTGAAACTTATCAATTTCCCAGTTCAGGCTCTTTTCCATCTCGTAGAGGGGTGCAACGTCGGGGTGTCCCGCCCGTTTCACCGTTCCCGGACCGAGCGCAAACGCCAGATGCAGGAAACGAATCAGCAGCAATTCTTTGTCCTCCCGACCGGACAGAAAATCCCGGGTCACGAGAAGCTCCGTTTCCGCACCCAGCTTGCTCCGGAAGCTGGAAAACACCCGCTGTGCCTTGGCCGAGTCCGTTTCAATTTCCCGGACGGGATAGAGGGTGGACGTCTCCCGCTCCGGCGTCCAGACCGCGAATGGAAGCTCGTGCTGGACAAAGCTCTCGAACACACAGCAGAGGAAGCCCTCGAAGCTGCCGTCATAGAGATAGACGACATCGGCATCGTGCAGCTTCCGTGCAGGTCTTACAGGGCCTTGGACAGACATTGAACGGCCTCCTCCCGCACCATTCGCTGCGCCGTGTAGGGCGCGACGCCCTGCGCAATGAGGTTGTCCACGGCCGGCGGCGTGAACATGCTCAGCTGCTCAACACCGCCGCTGAACACATTCGGGTCGATGAGGGCGTTGGTGATGCGCTCCCGGCCCGCACTTCCCCGCCCCGGGTGTGCACCCGCAAAGCCACGGCAGGTGATGAAATACTGCGCCCGTTTCAGGACGACGCCCATCCGTTTCAGCTCGTCCAGACCCAGTGTGGCCTGTTTCCGGGCGTTCCAGATGCGCCGCGCACTCTTCGGGCCGATGCCCGGCACACGGAGCAGCATCTCGAAGGGCGCACGGTTCACGTCCACCGGGAACAGGCCGTAGTGCTGGATGGCCCAGTTGCATTTCGGGTCAAGATAGGGGTTGAAGTTCTGGTTGTCCTTGTCCAAAATCTCGTCCGCCCGGAACTGATAGAACCGGAGCAGCCAGTCAGCCTGATAGAGCCGATGCTCCCGCAGAAGGGGCGGCTTGGTGTCCAGTGCGGGCAGACGGGTGTCGTCTGACACCGGGATATAGGCCGAATAGAACACCCGCTTCAGGCCATATTTCTGGTACATGCCCTCGGTCAGCTGCAAAATATGATAGTCCGTCTCGGGCGATGCACCCACGATCATCTGGGTGCTCTGTCCGGCCGGGGCAAATTTCGGGGCTTTGCGGTAGAGGGCGATTTCTTCTTTATTGGCCTGACCGGAGACCGAGATCTGCTTCATCGGGCGGAAAATTGAGTGCCGTCCCTTGTCGGGCGCAAGCAGATGCAGGCTCTTCTCGCTGGGAAGCTCGACGTTCACGCTCAGACGGTCGGCCAGATAGCCCAACTGCTGAATGAGTTCAGGGCTTGCACCGGGGATGGCCTTTGCGTGGATATAGCCGCCGAAGTGATATTCATTCCGCAGGAGACGAAGCACCGACAGCATCCGCTCAGTGGTGTAATCCGGGTCGACCAGAACCGCGCTCGAGAGGAAAAGCCCCTCGATGTAGTTCCGGCGGTAGAATTCGATCGTCAGCTCGGCCAGCTCCCGGGGCGAAAAGGTCGCCCGGGGCACATCATTGGATTTCCGGTTGACGCAATAGCTGCAATCAAAGGCGCAGCAATTCGTCATCAGGACCTTTAATAAGCTCACACAGCGGCCGTCTGCGGTGAACGCATGACAGCAGCCCGGCGCGTAACAGCTGCCGATGCCGCCCGCCTTCGCCTTGCGGGACGCTCCGCTGGACGTACAGGCGACATCATACTTCGCACTGTCCGCCAAGATCGTGAGCTTTTCCATCAATGACTGTTCCATATGCTTTGGCTGAAAAACTTACCACTTGGCCTTGGTCTCGACCACACGGCCCGCAATGTGCAGGCGGTTGAGGTCCTCGCCCTTGATGACCAGTTCATTATAATTCGGGTTGAAGGGCTGGAGCACGACGCAGTTGCCGCGCTGGAGATAGCGTTTCAGCGTGCCCTCTCCCTCGTCGCCGTAGACCAAAACGCCCAGATCGCCGTTTTCCAGTGTGTCCTGCTTGTGGACAAGGGCGAGGTCGCCGTCCTGAATGCGGGGTTCCATGCTGTCGCCCCGGACGACCAGATAAAAATAGTTGGCGGGGTCTTTGACGCGGGCATACTCCTGTCCGTAGTCCTCTTCAAACGCCAGCGCACCATACCCGGCCTTGACCGTCCCGATGACCGGGATGAGGCTCTCGGCGTAGTTCCCGAAGAAGCGTTCCTCCGGGGTGCTGACATTGGAAACCGGACGATACAGGCCCAGCAGGTAATCCGCCGTGGTGTTCAGCAATTCTGCAATTCGTGCGACCGTCGTGGGATCGGGCGAGGATTTGCCGCTTTCCCACTTTCCGACCGCCTGCTGGGTCACACCCAGTTTCGACGCAAGCTCCGCCTGGCTCATGCCCTGCTGCTTGCGGCATTTCTTTAAAAGTTCTGAAAACGACATCGTTCTGCACTCCTTTATCTCAGTGGGTTCTGGATTTGTGTTTTTATTATACAACAAAAAGGTGTTTGTGTAAAGAGTTCCCTCGAAATTCCATCGAAGAAAAGTTGTTACATGACATTTCTTTCCGGATTCCGGGCATAAAATTGAAATTAGGGCTTGACAGTCCGCTGAAAATCTGGTAAATTAAGTAGGCATCCGGTACAGTTTGTACCTCATGTCCACGAGGAAACAGATGGAGAGATGTCCGAGTGGTTTAAGGAAGCAGTCTTGAAAACTGCCGTACGGCAACGTACCGTGGGTTCGAATCCCACTCTCTCCGCCATTTTTTGAATAAGTGTAACGCACTTTGCTCTGGAGTAGTACTCAAGAGGCCGAAGAGGCGCCCCTGCTAAGGGCGTAGGTCGTCTAAACAACGGCGCGAGGGTTCAAATCCCTCCTACTCCGCCAAGAAAAAGCTCGATGATTCTTTGAAATCACCGGGCTTTTTCCATTGTTATGGGGAATAGCGAAAGGGCTGGACGGTTCGTCCAGCCCTTTCGATTTTACAACACCAGATTTGTGATGACCCCCAGCACCGTCAGATGCACCGGGTAGAACAGATAAAACGCCCGCTGCGCCCATTTGGGGCAGTTGCCGCGCTGACCGTTATAATGCCAGACCAGAAGGAATGCAATGGGTGCGGTCAGCTCGAAGAGCATCATGACCGCACCGATGATGCACTGCTGCTTCCGGGAATCCCGGGTCAGGTAGAGTGCGATGATGAGTGCTACACCAATTGCGCCATAGTCTGTATTGGCAAGCTCTGCGGCAAAAGCGCAGGCCACAGCGGACAGAACGCTTTTCAAGGTCAGGTTGCCGTCGGCATCCTGATAGTGCTGCATCGCCGCCATTGCAATGACACCCAGTGCCAGCGTCCAATAGACATTCTGGTGCTCCCAGTGAAAAGGCGTCCGGAAGAATGCCATATCGAAGGGGACTTCACTCACCACGCCGAACAGCAGGAGACGCCGGATGTACTTTCTGACATCATGAGTATGCAGAAAGCCCTCCACCAGCAGAAAGCAGAAGATGGGAAAAGCCAGCCGCCCGATGAGCCGCAGCACCAAATCCAGCCTTGTCAGTGCGGCCGGGACCTCCCGCGTCTCGATGCAGGACGCGCCGATGTGGTCGATGAGCATCGTCACGCAGGCGATGAGTTTCAGGGTCGTTCCGCTGAACCCGCAGCGGTCAGACGTTTGAAGTGTTTCCATTATCATATTCCTCACTTTGGTTTATCCCGTCCAGAGGCCGACGCCTCTGTTATTTTATACGTTCTTTCGTGCCACAAGCCCGCATGAAATCCGAAAGATCCGCTCCGCAGCTACAGAAATCCCGCCGAAAATGCTTGACAGAAGAGACACGGAATAGTACAATCAAGAAGATAATTGAACTATCTCAAATCAAAGATGAAAAAGATTCACAGAATATTGGGCGTCTCCAAACCAGAGAGCGGAGGGAGGCATGGGAGTTTATGACGCTATTTTCATATGAGATTTTTGATGCTGTTGCGCGGCAAGGCAGCTTTAACAAGGCGGCGCAACAGCTGCATCTTACGCCTTCGGCCATCAGCCACGCCATCGCCGTTATGGAGACGGAGCTGGGCTTCACCTTATTCAACCGCGGCAAGAACGGCGTGACGATGACGAGCTACGGCGCGTCGCTTTACCCGTCCATCCGTGCCGTCCTGAACAGCGACGAAGCCTTGCAGCAGAGCATCGCCCGCCTGAACGGTCTGGAAAAGGGCAAGGTCAAGCTGGGTGCATTCAACTCGGTCTGTGCCTGCCTGCTGCCCGGCATCCTGAAAAGCTTCATGACCCACTACCCCCAAATCGAGGTCGAGGTCTATCAGGGTACTTATGACGATGTGAAGGAGTGGCTGCGCACCGGACAGGTCGATATGGCCTTCCTGTCCTCTACCTGCCGGGAGGAGTTCACCCTGACCGAGCTGTTCCGCGAGCCGCTGCTCTGCATCGTGCCGCAGGATTGGCCGACCCCGCCGGGCGGCGTGATGACCCCCGCCCTGATGAACGAGCAGAGCTTCGTCGTCCAGTGCGACGCCACCGACGCCGAGATGCGCCAGTTCCTCAAGAAATATTCCATCGCGACCGAACGCCGCTGCCATGTCATCGACGACCAGTCTAACATCGCAATGGTCGAGGCCGGACTTGGCATTTCCATCATGCCGCAGATGCTTCTGCGCAACTGTACTGCTGCCGTTAAAATTTACCCCATCGACCCCGAGGAATACCGCGTGGTCGGTCTGGCCGTTCAGCGGCCCACCGCGATGGCTCCCGCCGTCGAGCAGATGTTCCATCACATCATCGATTATTGCAAGCAGAACGTCGAACAGTAACCATTCTATCACGACCCGACCCGTGTGTGCAACATGGATCGGGTCGTCTTTTTCAAAAAGGAATTGTATCTTCGGCGATGATACGGTATACTTAGGGCAAATCAATGCTATTTTTTCAGGAGGAAGCCAATGCAGCTTTTTTCTTCTACTCCGGCGGCGGACGGATTCCGGATGCCCGCCGAATACGAACCGCATCGTGGATGCGTGATGATCTGGCCTGTCCGTCCCGGCTCTTGGCCGCACGGCGGCAAGGCCGCACAGCAGACCTTTGCACAGGTCGCCCGCGCCATCGCGGAAAGCGAAACGGTCTGGATGCTTGCAGCTCCGGCAGACCTTCCCACCGTGGAAGCCGTCTTTGCAGAGGATGCCGACATCCACGTCCTTCCCATCGAGACGAATGACGCATGGGCGCGGGACGTCGGCCCGACCTGCGTCATCAACGACAAGGGAGACATCCGGGGCGTTGACTGGCAGTTCAACGCGTGGGGCGGCACTTACGACGGTCTGTACGCCCACTGGGAAAAGGACAACGCCGCCGCACCCGCCATTTGCAGTGCACTCGGGATGGACTGCTACGACGCCCAGCATTTCGTTTTAGAGGGCGGCTCCATCCACACCGACGGCGAGGGCACGGTCATCGCCACCGAAGCCTGCCTGCTCAGTCCGGGACGCAACCCCCAGATGAGCCGGGAGGAGATTGAACACCAGCTCAAGCAGTATCTCGGCGCGGAAAAGGTCGTCTGGCTGCCCCGCGGCATCTACAACGACGAGACGAACGAGCACATCGACAATGTATGTGCCTATGTCGCCCCCGCCGAGGTCGTTCTGGCGTGGACGGACGACGAGACCGACCCGCAGTATCCGCTGAGCAAGGCCAGCTTGGACGCTCTCGAGGCCGCCACCGACGCCAAAGGGCGGAAGTTCAAGGTACACAAGCTCCCCATCCCCAAGCACCCGGTCTGCGTGACCGAGGACGAGCTGTCCGGCTATACCTTTGAAGAGGGCGAGGACACCCGGGAGGCCGGAGAGCGTCTGGCCGCAAGCTATGTCAACTTCTACATCTCCAACGGCGGCATCATCCTGCCCCAGTTCGGCGACGAGCACGACGCCGAGGCCGTCCGGATCTTGGGTGAACTTTTCCCGACCCGGAAGGTCTACTCCATCCCCGCCCGTACCATTTTGGTCGGCGGCGGCAATATCCACTGCGTGACCCAGCAGATTCCCCGGTAACAGGCTCGCCCTCTCAGTCTCGCTCTGCTCGACAGCTCTCCCAAGGGGAGAGCCTTGCCTCCCACTTTGGGAAAGACTCCCTCCGTCCGGAGGGAGATGTCGCATTAGCGACAAAGGGAGGTTTAGTGGCATTGCGAAGCAATGACGGAGAGGGCAAGGACGTCAACAATTATATCAATCATAAAGGACTGAGAAACCTATGAGAAACATCACCGTTGCTGCTATTCAGATGCAGTGCTCTCCCTCGGTGGAGGAAAACATCGCCAAAGCGGACAAGATGGTGCGCGAAGCCGCCGCAAAGGGCGCGAACGTCATCCTTCTGCCCGAGCTGTTTGAACGCCCCTACTTCTGTCAGGAGCGTCAGTACGAATACTACGCCTACGCCACCCCCACCGCAGAAAACCCGGCTGTGAACCACTTCACAGCCGTCTCCGAGGAACTGGGCGTCGTTCTCCCCATCAGCTTCTACGAAAAGGCTGGCACACAGCTCTTCAACAGCATCGCTGTGCTGGATTCCGGCAAGCTGTTAGGCGTTTACCGCAAGACCCACATCCCCGACGACCACTACTATCAGGAGAAGTTCTACTTCACCCCGGGCGACACCGGCTTCAAGGTCTGGGACACCCGCTTCGGCAAAATCGGCATCGGCATCTGCTGGGATCAGTGGTTCCCGGAGACGGCACGCAGTCTCGCCCTGCTGGGTGCAGAGCTGCTCCTCTACCCCACTGCCATCGGCAGTGAACCCATCCTCGACTGCGACAGTGCCGGCCACTGGCGGCGTTGTATGCAGGGTCACGCGGGCAGCAACCTCATCCCGGTCGTAGCAGCCAACCGGATCGGCTTAGAAGAGGTCACCCCCTGCGAGGCCAACGGCGGCCAGAAGTCCGCCCTGCGGTTCTATGGCTCGTCCTTCATCGCCGACGAGACGGGCGCACTGGTCGCCGACGGCTCGCGCGACAAAGAAGAAGTGCTCACCGCCACCTTCGACCTCGACGCCGTCGAAGCCAACCGGATGAGCTGGGGCGTGTTCCGGGACCGCCGCCCGGAGTGGTACGGCGAAATTACCCGGCAGGCACGCGGTGTATAAAAACAAAGAGAGGTCTCTGCCATGAAACGACGGACATTCTGTACGGGTGCTGCGGCACTGCTCGGCTCTTGTCTGCTGGCGTCTCCTGCGGCAGCCGCAGAACCCCAGAGCAGCCCTGTCACCGGACATCCGGCGGAGGACGGCGAGCATCTGCTGTTCTTCCGCTCCGAACTGAGCATCATGGATATCTGCCATCTGTTTTATTACAGCGATTCGTTTTTTGCGCATTCGGCCACCGAATACGATCACTCCCTTGCATTTGCCAGCCTCGGCCTTGCACTCTCAGCCTTCAACACCGCCGACAGCGACAGTCAATACTGGGTCAATGCCGACGTTGGCCGTCAGGCCAACCTCGCCTCCTCCTATGAAGAGCTGGGCTTTGCGGACGCCCGCTTCTACAACTACGACCTTGATGTCGGTGCGCCCGGCGATTACGTCGGCTACGGCATGGCGCGCAAGACCCTTCTGAATGCCGACGGAAGCCGCACGACCATCGTTGCGCTGACGATGCGGGGCGGCGGCTACGGCGGCGAATGGGTCAGCAACCTGCACGTCGGCGAGGGCAGTGCGCACGAGGGCTTCATCACCCCGGTGGACGAGGTCTTTGAGAAGCTCTGCTCCTATCTCGCCCACGCCATGTTCCAAGAGGAGCTTGGCACGGTCAAGCTCTGGATCGTCGGCTACAGCCGGGGCGGTATCATCGCGAACCTGCTGGCCGGACGCATCCACAACGAGCTGCCCCAGCTGACCGAGGAGAATGTCTTCGTCTACACCTTCGCCCCGCCGATGGCTCTCACGGCCACCGACTGTCCGGAGCTGCAGCAGGATTTCGATAACAACCATCTCCCCAACGGCCACTTGAAGTCCACATGGGACACCAGTAACATCTTCAACATCATTTCCAGCGGCGACATCGTGTCCCGCGTCCTGCCCGAGGGCTGGGGCTATCACCGGAACGGCAACGACCGCTTCCTTCCCTCGACCAAGAACAAGGCGGAGCTTGCCGACCTCGATGCAATGGGGAAGCAGTTCGGCCCGATGGAGCTGAGCTTTTCCGGCCTGTCCACCGCCGAGGACACCAACGCCGTGGTCGAGTCGGTGCAAAAATTCTGCGTCAGCAAGGAAAATTTCCACGACAAGTACGAAGCCGCCCTCATGGACATGATCGAGTGTGCCTTCCTGCGCTCGGAGGCCGAGATCAAAGAGGGAAAAATCCTCAGCGACGAGGAGATCGTCGAGCGTCTGCGTGGCCTGAGCAATATGGAGCGATTCACATGGTGGGAGGTCATCCGGAACGTCTGGGCGGCGTCCACCATCAGCCGCCCCATTCTGGAACGGTTCGGCAGCAATGTCCCCATCCGCGTCCAGCAGATCATCATCCCGATGATCGCCGTCGGCCTGTGCTACGGCATCGAGACGGACGTCATCAAGATGGTATCCAGCTATGTCATCGGCCTGCTGTCCGTCCGCACCGACCCAGACAATGTTCTCCGTGCGGCCTACTGCCACCACGTTGAAAACTATATCGCCCTGATGGAGTATTACTCCCCGGACGAGCACGGAATGAAGCCCTTCACACGGAAATAAACCGCAAACCCCCAGAGTCGATGGCTCTGGGGGATTTTTGACTGCAAAAACAGATTTTTCAATGCTTTGGCCGATTTCCAGCCGTCCAGTTCTTCGGGTTGGTA
>CAVJGY010000006.1:0-23959 GCA_963648915.1 Acutalibacteraceae bacterium
GATAATAAAATAAGGTATTTATAAACCGGGCAGCTGCACAAGAAACTCTTGTGCAGCTGTCCGGTTTTCCTTTATTTGGTAAAAAGTTTCCCCGCCGCCGCGGTTTGACAGGGTTTGCGGGAAGGCGGAGTAGAATGAAACCGTAACCGATAAACGACGAGCGGTCAGGACGAATGGTAAAGGAGGCTGCATTATGAAAGGGAAACATGCAAAGCTAACGGCGAGGAAGCGGACGCTTGCAAAACGAATGCTCGCGCTGTGTTTTGTAGTCGTCCTTCTGTGCAGCGTGCTGCTTCCGGTCTTTGCGACCGAGCCGCTGCAGAGCATAGCGGAGACGGAAATGACGACGGAAGCGGCAGCGGAGCTTACGCCCGAAACGACCGATACGGAAAGTATCCCAGAGCTGGAATCTACAGAAGTCGACCTCCCCGAGGACGAACAGTCTGAGGAAGTGGCCGAGGAAATCCCGGAGGAAACCGTTTCAGATACCCTTCCCTTGGAAGGAATGTCCGACGTGAATATGGACGAGCTGGATCTTGACGAAGGGGACGAGTGGCTGGACGCCGAAACGGGCGACGCTGCTGAGTTTGCAATCGACACCTATGCAAGCCAGCCCCGGACAACGGACTTCACCTTTGCGGTCGAGAACGCCGAAGTCGTGTATGTCCACTACGATTCCACGATCTCGGCAACGGAAGCGGGCAATCTGGAATTTGAGTCGGTGACTGGGCCGTTCACGACCGATTGGGACCACCAATACGACAACTATTGGGTCTTTTTTGTCAAGCCCAAGAAAAATTACATGGTGACAGGCATCGGTGCGACAGGCTACGATGCCAGCTACCGGAACGATATCTACAGCGTTGACGGCAATTATACCAATATCAGGACTTATCCGGGCATCGACGCGCTGGTCGAGCGAGCGAAAGGCCTCGGCTATGTCGGTCTGTTCGGCTACAGCCGGAAAAGGGGCAATAACACGACATTTGATAGCGCGGACGTTTCGGTGATAGGCGAACAGCCGCCCATCACGGTGGAGGCCGTCAGCGACAAGACCGAAAACGTCAAGCCGGATGACCTGCTGACCTTTACAGTGACGATCACGCCGGGTCACACGGCAGGCTTGAGCAGCACCGGCTACACCGGGCGTGAAACGGTGGAGGATGTCGTCATTGAAAGCCTTGTCATCAACGGCGTGGACTACAAGGACAGCTGTACCGTGCTGGTCGCGAATGCAGACGGTACTTATACCACGACGGTCCTCTACACTGCGACCCGCTCCGACTGCAACGCGGGCTTGGTGAAGCTCGATGTTACCGCGTCGGTGGATTACAAGGTCAAGCTGAACGCCAAGGACGAGGACAATGTGGAGACCGATGCGACCATCGAAAGCTCTGCGACCGCCGAATGCCTCATTGCGCCCAAAAGTCAGGTGCGGTATCTGACCTACATTGAGAACGCCCCGGCAAGCTATCCGGAGGAACTGGATGAATACCCGGTGGACAGCAGAAATTACTATGTGGACGACCCTGTTACAGTCGATACGGACTATCCGGGCAAGACGGTCGCTGACCCCGAAAACAACGGCATCTGGACGTTCGACGGCTGGTATCTCGACGAGCTCCCGGTCACCGAAGCGACAATGACCGAAGATGGTCTGGTCTTTGAGGGAACGTGGCGGTTCAAGCGGACGACCAGCTCCTTCACGGTGGGAAAATCCGTTCGCGGCAACATGGCCGACCCCGATTATGAATTCAGCTTTGCCATCACCGTGAAAGATGCCGACGGTACGCCGCTGGATTTCCAGCTGGACGGTGTGAAAGAGACGGGAATGGCCTACTTCACCCTGAAGGATGGAGAGGAACTTCCTCTGACCCAAGTTCCGGTCGGGGCGACCATCCTCATCACCGAGATGGACGCCGAGGGCTACAAGGTCAACGCACAGCTCGACGCGGAATATCTCAGCACCGACTGGCAGGAGGACGGCGGGAGCTTTACCTTCACGGTGGCACAGCCTGCGGTTCAGACTTATGCGACCTACGCGGCGGACGACGAGGAGACGAGCCTTGTCCTGCTGAGTGCCGTCGACGGCGGAGAGCTTGCCGAGGGCAGTAAGGTCACCATTCTAAACAAAAGGGAACTTCCTGTTCCGACGGGAGTTTCGCTGGATGCGATGCCTTATCTTCTGCTGCTGACCTTCTCCGGTGCGGGAATGCTGACGCTTCGTCTGCGCCGCCGGGAAGAGTAAAAAGAACCGGAAAGCGAGGAAAATATGACGGGTGAAACATCGCACAGCATCCCGGCTGTTCCATTCCGGGAACGGGTGCAGGACGTCTGGAAGCGGATGAGGGCTTCTAAAAATATGCGTGAGCTCTGGCGGCTGCTGGTTCAGATCGCGGTTCTGGCCGTCGCCGGGTGGGTCTTATTTGGATGGGTATTTCTGTTTGCACAAGCAAACGGGAACAGTATGTTCCCGGCGGTCAAGGACGGCGATCTGCTGTTTGGCTACCGTCTGCAAAGCAGCTATGTGAAGAACGACGTGGTGCTCTACCAACACGAAGGAACGCTTTGTGTTGGCCGGGTGCTGGGGCGTGCAGGTGACCGCATCGAGCTGAGCGACACCGGAAGCCTTCTGGTGAACGGCTCTGTCCAGAGCGGAGAAATCCTCTATCCCACCTATGCCAAGGAAGGGCTGGACTATCCCTACATCGTGCCGGAGGACTGCGTATTCATCCTTGGCGATTATCGGACACAGGCAAAAGACAGCCGTGATTTCGGGCCAGTTGCCTTAACAGAGGTCAAGGCAAAGGTCATCACTCTGCTACGGCGTCGGAGCTTGTAAATAGAGAACATTTTTAAGGAGGAACTACCATGAAAGTCAAGAGTCAACTGTTTGCAGGAATGCTTGCTGTCTCCCTGACGGCGTCGCTGGCCGTCCCCGCATTTGCGGCGGGAGATGGAAATGCGTTGAGCACTGACCCCATTGTGGGCGATTTGGTACTTACGAAGAATTACGTTGTCTCGAAGGGTACTGCGCCCGCCGAGAAGCTTCAGTTCAAGGTCACCTACTGGAAGTCGGAGAATGTCGTGAGCGGCGGTGTGGCAAACGCCATTCCGACGACTCCTCTGCTCTACAACGCCGATTTCACGGAAAACGGCAGTGTGACGGGTCTGACGGTTGGCAGCCACAGTAAAAGCTTCAACATCGACATGCAGAACGATTTAGGCCTTCACAAGGTCGGCAAATACTACTTCTATGTTGAAGAGACTGCGGGCGATATGGCAAGTGTGACCTATGACTCCAGCACCCGGATTCTGGTCGTCTCGGTCGTGAACAAGGTGGATGACGACGGGGTTCTGGAAGACGGTCTGGATTACTACGCCGCTTTGTATGATGGGTTGACAGAGGACGGCGAGATGGGCGGTAAAATTTCCGGCAGCGAAGCCTTTGAGAATAAGTACGGCAAGGACAACGACAATAACGACAACGTGTTCAAGATCGACCTGAGCAAGGAAGTCCGGGGTCGGTTCGGCGACCGCGACGAGGAATTCACCTTCGATATCGTATTTACGCCGGAGAAGGGAAAGAACGCGAACGATTACTACGGCGCAACGGTCGTCGTCGACGGCACTTCGTATACCTGGGCCATTGATGGCACGACCCATCATACCATTACTCTGAAACATGGCGAAACCGTCACCATCGAGAACCTTCCGGAGGGAGTAGACTACACCATCACCGAGGACTTCTCAAACTCCGATTGGAGCACCACGGCAGATGGCGTAGCTGGCACGACTACGGATGGCACGATTACAGCGGATAAGGACGTCGATTACGTCAATACGCACAACGGTGTGCCCGACACGGGTGTGCTGGTGGACAACGCACCGTATATCACGCTGATGGCCGTTGCCGGAGCAGGTACGCTTACCCTGTTCCTGAGCAAGCGTCGTCATACCGAGGAGTAATGTGAAAGCGTTCTGCGCCGTCTGACGCAGAACAGAGGGGGGGAAACTGTATCAACTGGCCGCGTATCGTGCTGAAAGCAGCCGACTTTCTCATCAGTGCGGTGGTCGTGCTTTGTCTGGTGACGGCGGGGGCATATTCCGCATACGCTCTCTGGGATAACTCCCGAATTTATGCCGCCGTGGACGATGTGCAGGCCGAGCTGATGCAGTTCCGACCCGCCGCAGACGCCGACAACGAAGCATCCTTTGAGGAGCTGCTTGCCATCAACCCGGACGTCCGGGGGTGGCTGACGCTGGACGGCACTGCCATCGACTACCCTGTTTTGCAGGGAGAGAGCAATTTCAGCTATATCAACACCGATGTCTACGGAGAATTCGCCCTCGCAGGAAGTATCTTTCTGGATGCCGACTGTGACAGCGGTTTCCGGGACGACTACTCGCTTCTCTACGGACACCACATGGACAACAGCAAGATGTTCGGGGACTTGGATTTATACAAGGATGCCGCGTTCTTTGCGAAGAACACTACCGGCACACTGGTCCTGCCCGACCGAACCTACCACCTTGAGCTTCTGGCTTGTCTGCTCGTTCCGGCGTCCGAGGATGCGATTTTTGAAACGCAGCGGTGGAGCGGACAGATCGGCGGACTGCTGGATTTTGCGCAGGCGAACGCCCTGCACCTGCACGAGGACACGCTGAGCCGCTTTCGGGACGAGGGCGGCAGACAAATTTTAGCCATGTCGACCTGCTCCGCAGAATTCACCGATGCAAGGACCATCCTTCTGGCCTGGATGCAGCCATCTGAGCCGGAGCAGTAAAGGAGGGGATGAAATGAAGTTCCGAAGATTTGCGGCGGCATTCCTGACGGCGGCTCTGAGTTTGAGTCTCTGTCTGCCCGTCAGCTTTGCGGCCCGTTATACCGCTGCTCTGAGGCTGGAGGTTCAGGTACAGTGTACTGGTACGTCCATCCCCGCAGAGACGCTTGCTCTGGAGCTGGAAGGGTTTGAAGATGCCCCCATGCCGGAGGACACCCCCGTCGGAGGGACGGCCATCCTTGATGTTCCCATCGAGGACGGCGGAACGGTGACGGCGGTCTTTCCGGAGATGACCTTCACCCGACCGGGATACTATTATTACACCCTGAAGCAGCACCGGGGCATCAGCTTGCTGGGAACGTACGATGACACGGTGTACTATCTCAAAGTGCAGGTCGTCAATGACGGCGATGCCCTGCGCACCGATGTGATGGCGTTCACTTCGCCGGAGATGCTCGAGAAGAAATGCGCGATCAAATTCATCAACCGTTTCAAGAGCGACCCGTCGACGCCCTGCCCGACCCCGGGAGAGATCATTCCCATTACGCCTGTGGCCCCAGTGGTGACACCAGAACCGGAGACTCCGGTGACACCGCCGGACACGGACGAACCGACCGTAACCCCTGAGCCGACCCCTGCTGAGCCGACGCCCCCGGAAGAGGAAACGCCGGGCGGGAAGCTCATTCAGACCGGACAATTCAACTGGCCCATCCCCGTTCTGACGGGGAGCGGCATTGCGCTGATGTGTATTGGTTTTGCGCGGATCCATCGTGAAAAGAGGAAGGACGAAGATGCGTAACATGCCCGGCATTTCCTGCATCGTCATCGGGACGCTGCTCCTGACGGCGGCCTTGAGCCTGTACGGATACAACCGCTATGAGGACGCTCTTGCGGGGGTGGAAGCGCAGGTCGTGGTGCAGGACTTGCGGCAGCAGATGGAGCAGACCCCGCCCGACAGCGAGCCGGAACAGCCCGAGACAACGGACAGCGAAGAAACGCTAAGCCCCGACCTGCCCCTTGTCATGCTGGACGGCTACGACTATATCGGCGTGCTCTCCCTTCCGGCCATTGACATTCAGCTCCCGGTCATGAGCGAATGGAGTTATCCCAGACTCAAAATCTCCCCCTGCCGGGAGTTCGGCTCTCCCCGCACCGACGACCTTGTGATTGCAGCGCACAATTACGAGTCGCATTTCGGAAAGCTGGGAAGCCTGTCGGCCGGAGACCGTGTGAGTTTCACCGACATGGACGGGGTAGAGAACCGCTACGTCGTCCGGGAGACGGCCGTTTTGCAGCCGACGGAGGTGGATGCTGTGGAGCACAGCGGCTACGCGCTGGTGCTGTACACCTGCACCTATGGCGGCAAGACCCGGATCGTCGTGTTCTGCGACCGCGAAGAAGCTGAGACATGATGGAAGCACCCTGTATGAAGGATTTCATATGGGGTGCTTTTTGGCTTCCCCTCAAGGGGAAGGCTAACATAAACCCCAAACTTGATGAATATATTATCAGAGAAAACTCAAACAGGGTGGGAGGCATGGGTCTATGTTTGTGGTGACATTGAATCAGACGAGCCTGAAAAAGTTCGGGCTGGGCGTGGCCTGCTGTGCGCTGGTGGTGTTCAGTGCGGTGCTGGGGCGGTACATCAGCACCCGCACCGCGCCCGTATCGGCCAGCGTGAACAAAATCGAGAGCGCGCAGGACATCCAGACCTGGTTCACGGGCTATGGGCTGGATGTGGACGGCGCGACCATCACCGCCGATAAGGTCAAAATTCCCCGCAAGTGGGACGACAGCTTTTCGGCCTTCAACGGCGTTGTCCAGCAGAGCGGGATGGACCTGACCCGCTACAAGGGAAAGACGGTGGAGAAATGGACGGCACTCATCCCGGCGGCCAGCAAGGGCGAGGCCAGCAGCTACGGCGTGCTTCTGGTCTACAAGAAAAAGGCGGTCGGCGCGTATCTGCTGGAAAAGCCCTCCGGCATCGTGACCGGATTGAAGGACGCTCAGACCACGATGGCCGAGCAGGAGCTTGCACAGGAGGTCTCCGGTGAGGACTACAGCGGAGACTGGGGCGAACGCCACGACGAGGAGCTGGGCGCATCCGAGCAGGCACAGGAGACATCAGGCGAGGATTTCAGCGGCGATTGGGGCGAGCGGCATGACGGCGAACTGGGTGCGGAAGGCCAGAGCCAGCAGACCTCCGGTGAACCGGAGACGATGCCTCAGCAGGACGCGCAGTATACCGACCTTCCGCTGGACGCCGAGGGGTATCCGGTCGAATAAAAAATAGCGCAGGAATGTTATGTTGTATCCTACAGAAGCGTTGACATTTTGGCCGAAAAATAATATGAAATGCGAAAAAATGTGTGTTCTTTGCATTTCTGTTGTATAATTATGTTCAATTGTAACAAAAAAATCACTGAAAAATCGGCATTATGAAGCGGTGAAAAATTCGCGAAACGGGTTTATAATATAAGAGTAAGACATCCGGCGGCAAAAAATTTGTGGCCGCACCCGGAGCGGCAGAGGCCGTCCGGCAGGGATGAAGTAAGGAGAAAATGATCATGAAGGAATTCCAGTATACCGTTAAGGATGCCTGCGGCATCCACGCTCGTCCGGCAGGCCTGCTCGTCAAGGTCGCAAAGGGCTTTGCAAGCACTGCTACCCTCGAGAAGGAGGGCAAGACCTGCGACCTGCGTAAGCTGATGGCTCTGATGGGCATGGGCGTCAAGCAGGGTGACACCATCACCATCAAGGTGGAAGGCGACGACGAAGAGGCCGCAGCCGAGGCGATCCAGAAGTTCCTGACCGAGAACGTCTGATACGCGAGAAGAACGTGAACCGAAGCCCTCGCGGGGAAACAGACCTGCGGGGGCTTTCTTAGTTTGAGATGAGAAGGAGAATTTGCGATGCAGGTAGGCACCGGTAAAAGCATTCTGAACGGAATCGCAATTGGCAAGCTGAAGATCTACAAGAAGAAGGACACCACCATTTCCACCGCAGAGTTTGCAGACAGCGCGGCCGAGATCGCCCGCTTTGAGGAGGCTCGCGAAAAGGCCATCGACCAGCAGACCGCTCTGTACGAGAAGGCTCTGGCTGAGGCCGGCGAGGACATCGCCGAGGTGTTCAACATCCACGCCATGATGCTGGACGATGACGACTTTGTGGATGCCATCAAAGAGATCATCAACGGCCAGAAAAAGTGTGCAGAATACGCCATCAAGACCGCAGGCGACAATCAGGCCGCTGTCTTTGCAGCCATGGACGACCCGTATCTGCAGGCACGCAGTGCGGACGTCATCGACATCGCACAGGCCATGCTGGATATCCTGCAGGGCGTTGATAACGCCAGCCTGCAGGGAACAGAGCCGAGCATCCTCGTGGCAGAGGACCTCGCACCCTCTGAGACCGTCCGGATGGACAAGAGCCTGCTGCTGGGCTTCATCACCCGTGAGGGCAGCTCCAACAGCCACACCGCCATCCTCGCCCGCAGCATGAACATCCCCGCTCTGATCCAGTGCAAGGACATTCAGGACGACTGGGACGGCAAGATGGCAGTCGTCGACGGCTACAACGCCTGCGTTTACGTCGACCCGACCCCCGACCTGCTCAAGAGCCTGAAGAAGCGTCAGCAGGAGGACCAGAAGAAGCTGGCTCTGCTGCAGGAGCTCAAGGGCAAGACCAACACCACCCTCGACGGCAAGACCATCAACGTCTTTGCCAACATCGGCGGCATGAGCGATGTCGGTGCTGTCCAGCAGAACGACGCCGGCGGCGTCGGCCTGTTCCGCACCGAATTCGTCTACCTGAACTGCAAGGACTTCCCGACCGAGGAGTACCAGTTCGAGGCCTACAAGCAGGTGCTCGAGAGCCTCGCACCCAAGAAGGTCGTCGTCCGTACCTGCGACATCGGCGCGGACAAGACCGTCGATTACATGAAGCTCGACCACGAGGAGAACCCGGCTCTGGGCTATCGCGCCATCCGCATCTGCCTGACCCGGAAGGACTTCTTCAAGACCCAGCTCCGCGCTCTGCTCCGTGCTTCTGCTTACGGCAACATGAGCATCATGTTCCCCATGATCACCAGCCTGCGTGAACTGCAGGATGCAAAGGCAACGCTGGAGGAGTGCCGTCAGGAGCTTCGTGCTGAGGGCAAGAAGTTCGACGAGAACATCGAGGTCGGCACGATGATCGAGACGCCCGCCGCTGTCATGATCGCCGACGATCTGGCCGCCGAGTGCGATTTCTTCTCGATCGGCACCAACGACCTGACCCAGTACACCTGCGCGCTCGACCGCCAGAACGCAAAGCTCGAGCCCTTCTTCAACCCGCACCACCCGGCTGTCCTGCGCGAGATCCAGATGACCATCGAAGCAGGCCACCGTCACGGCATCTGGGTCGGCATCTGCGGCGAATTGGGCGCAGATACCGCTCTGACCGAGACCTTCCTGCGGATGGGCGTGGACGAGCTGTCCATGAACGCAAAGAGCGTCCTGCCCGTGCGTAAGGTCGTCCGCAGCATCGACCTGAGCAAGCCCTCGGATAAGAATGTCTGAGAAGCGTTGAGCTGAAATAGCATCCGACCCCCGGTGAGATAAAATCTTCTCACCGGGGGTTTTGTACACCTGAAATTTCAAAAAACACTTTAAAACCATAAAGCGAGATGCTATACTGAAATCACATCTTCGGGATAGGAGAATGGATATGACGCGATTCCTGATACGGAAATTCATCAAAAACGCACAGGATGTCAAAGACCCGGCGGTGCGGACGGCCTACGGCAATCTGGCAAGCGTGGTCGGCATGGCCTGCAACCTTCTGCTCTGCCTCGGCAAGCTGACGGCGGGCACGCTGTTCGGGTCGATCGCCATTCTTGCCGATGCCCTGAACAACCTCTCGGACGCTTCCTCGAATGTCGTCAGCCTCATCGGTTTCCGGCTTGCCTCCAAAGCTCCGGACGAAAAGCATCCCTACGGCCACGCCCGGTATGAATATCTGGCGGGTCTGGTCGTCAGCGTGACGATCTTGGGCATCGGCTTTTCTCTGCTGAAGGAGTCCGTGGTGAAGGTGCTCCATCCGTCCGAGGTGACCTTCAGCTGGCTGAGCGTGGCGGTGCTGGTCGTGTCCATCCTTGTCAAGCTCTGGATGAGCGGCTTCAATCGCAAGATCGGCCAGACCATTGGCTCGGAGACCCTGATGGCGACCGCCGCCGACAGCCGGAACGACGTCCTGACGACGGGCGCAGTCCTCGTTGCGACCATCCTGTGCAGCGTCACGGGCTGGGCACGTCTGGACGGTCTGATGGGTCTGGGTGTGGCCGGGTTCATCCTCTGGTCGGGCTGGGGACTTGTCATGGACACCCTCAGCCCGCTTCTGGGCGAAAGTCCTTCGCCGGAATTGGTGGAGCACATCGAGCAGAAGGTCATGAGCTATCCGGGCGTTCTGGGCGTTCACGACCTGATGGTGCACGACTACGGCCCGGGGCATCAGTTCGCGTCCCTGCACATCGAGTTCCCGGCCGAGTCCGACCCATTGGCGGCGCACGACGTCATCGACAACATCGAGAATGACTTCCTGAAAAACGACAATCTGCAGGTCACCATCCACTATGACCCCATCGTGACCGCAGACGCACAGGTGGGCGTCCTGCGCACCCGGCTGAACGAGAAGGCCCGTCAGCTCGACCCGCAATTGTCCGTCCATGACCTGCGCATCGTGCCGGGCGAGACGCACACCAACGTCCTGTTCGATTTAGCGTTCCCGGCGGGATATGCCGGGGACAAGGACCAGATGTTGGC
Organism: Acutalibacteraceae bacterium; assembly: GCA_963648915.1. Classification (GTDB taxonomy): domain Bacteria; phylum Bacillota; class Clostridia; order Oscillospirales; family Ruminococcaceae; genus Faecalibacterium. The sequence goes on from CAVJGY010000006.1 coordinate 10,586, forward strand.
GGCGATGTGCCAGTTCGTCACCGAGCAAGACCCGAAATACAGTTGTATCGTGAAGGTGGAGCAGAGCTATGCCTCCGCTCCGCTTGGAAAATAAATTCTGGGGGAAAGTAAAATGCTGAACGAAACCTACCGCGCCATGCTCAACAATAAGAGCGTCATCCGAGAAACTTTCATGTACGGCAAACAGCGTGCCGCCGAAATTGGCTATGAGAATGTGTTCGATTACTCGCTGGGCAACCCCAGCGTGCCCTGCCCGCCGGAATTCACCGCCGCCATGCAGGACTTGCTGAAAAACGGCGACCCGGTCGACCTGCACGGCTACTGCCCCAGTCAGGGCGACCCGGGTTTCCGTACTGCGGTAGCCGCATACCTGACAAAGACCTTCGGCCTGCCCTATGAGCAGAAGCACATTTTCCCGACCACGGGTGCGGCGGGTGCAATTTCCCACGCCATCCGTGCTGTGACGAAGCCCGGCGACGAGGTGATGACCTTCGCGCCTTACTTCCCCGAGTACGGCCCGTATGTGGCCGGAACAGGCGCGTCGCTGAAGGTCGTCCCGGCACAGGCACCGGCATTCCAGCCCAACCTCGACGCCTTTGAGGAGATGCTGACCCCGAACGTCACCTGCATCCTCATCAATACCCCCAACAACCCCACGGGCGTGGTCTACTCGGCGGAGATGCTCACCCGGATGGCCGACATCCTGACCGCAAAGAGCAAGGAGTTCGGCCACAACATCTTCCTCGTCAGCGATGAACCGTATCGTGACATCGCCTTTGACGGCAAGAAAGTGCCCTACCCGGCCGAGTTCTACCTCCACACCCTGACCTGCTTCTCCTTCTCCAAGAGCCTCAGCCTGCCCGGTGAACGTCTGGGCTATGTGGCCGTCCGCCCGGGCTGTGAGGGTGAGGACGTTCTGGTGGATATGATGTCCCAGATCTCCCGCTTTACGGGTCACAACTGCCCGCCCAGCATCATCCAGCGTGCGGTCAGCCGTTGTCTGGATGTGACGAGCGACCTGTCCGTCTACGAGAAGAACATGAACCTGCTCTACGACAAGCTGACCGCCCTCGGCTTTGAGGTCGAGCGTCCCGGCGGCACGTTCTATATCTTCCCGAAGGCGTTGGAGGAGGATGCGAATGCGTTCTGCATGAAGGCGCGGGAGTTCGACCTGCTGCTCGTCCCCAGTGATACCTTCGGCGTGAAGGGCTATGTCCGTCTGGCCTACTGCATCGACACCGAGAAGGTCGAGCGGAGTCTGCCTGCATTGGAGAAGCTGGCGAAAGCGTATAGATGAATTTATAAAAAGCCTTCCCCTCGAGGGGAAGGTGGCGAGCCTGCGAGCCGGATGAGGTGGAAAGCTGCCCGGAAACAGGATTTTGCCGCTAGGCTTACACCTCATCCGCTTCACTTCGTTCAGCACCATCCCCTTTTTGTCACGTTGTGACATTTCTCCCCGACCGGGGAGAATCTATCCTCAAGGGGAAGGCTAAATAGGAGGCCCTACGATGAATCATCCGCTTCCGGAATATCCCCGCCCGGCCATGCGGCGGGACAGCTTCGAGAACCTGAACGGTGCGTGGCAGTATGCCATCACGAAAGCCGCCCAGCACCCGGAAAAATGGGATGGGGTCATCACCGTCCCCTATTCGCCGGAAGCCCGGGCGTCGGGTGTCAGCCGGACGCTCCATCCCGGCGAGTGGCTGCACTATCATCGGATGTTTCAGCCGCCTGCCGGAGAGGGCGGGCGTGTCCTGCTCCATTTTGGCGCGGTGGACTATGCCTGCGCGGTGGAGGTCAACGGAAAACTTGCGGGCGGACACCGGGGCGGCTACTGGCCGTTCAGCCTCGACATCACCGACCTGCTCAGCGACACCGGGCGGAACAGTCTGTGGGTCGCCGTCCAAGACCCGACCGGGAACGGCACGCAGGCACGCGGCAAGCAGACCCTCAAGCCGGGCGGGATGTTCTACCCGGCGCAAAGCGGCATCTGGCAGACCGTCTGGCTGGAACGTGTGCCGGAAAATTACATCACCTCTCTGGACGTTCAGCCCGACTATGATACCGGAATGGTGACGGTGAAGATCCGCACCTCGAAGCCCAGCGACATGGAAGCCGTCTGGGGTGTGGTGCGGGCAGGCGGCGTCTGCATCGCGGAGGAATTCAATGCAGACAGTGTTGACCCGGACGGGTGCGGCGGAAGGATGAGCTTCCTCGTCCGGGATGAGGACTTCCACCCATGGAGTCCGGACAACCCGTTTTTATACGACCTGACGATCCAAGTCGGGAAGGATTTGGTGCACAGCTATTTCGCCATGCGGAAATGGAGCTGTGAGGCGGATGAAAGGGGCATCATGCGCTTCTGCCTGAACGGAAAGCCCATCCTGCTGAACGGTCTGCTCGACCAAGGCTATTGGCCGGACGGCCTGTATACGCCGCCCTCGGATTCCGCCGTCCTGCATGAGCTGGAACGGGTGAAAGAGCTGGGGTTCAACCTCCTGCGCAAACATGCCAAAATTGAACCTCAGCGGTGGTATTATCACTGCGACCGACTGGGCATCATCGTCTGGCAGGACATCGTGAACGGCGGCGCACCCTATCAGCTGTGGTACGTTACCTACTTGACGAATGTGTTCCAGCCGCTCCTCCGCCATACGCCCGACGGAAAGCCCCTCTGGAGGCTTCTGAGCCGCAAAACCGAGGCCAGCCGGGAAGAATACTACCGGGAACTGGAAGCGACCGTAGAGGCTCTTCGGTGTCATCCCTGCGTGGGCTGCTGGGTTCCCTTCAACGAGGGCTGGGGACAGTTCGACGCTGCCGCCGCAACGAAGAAGTTGCTCGCCCTCGACCCGAGCCGTCTGGTGGACGAAGCGAGCGGCTGGTTCGACCAGAAGGGCGGCGATGTGGACTCCCGCCACAACTATTTCTATCCGCTCCGGGTCAAGCCCGGCACACGGACGGTCGCCCTCAGTGAATACGGCGGCATTGCGTGGCCGATGCCCGGCCATGAGCCGCCGGGCAAGACCTACGGCTATGGTGTGGCGAAGGACTGCCGCGACCTGACCGGAAAATATAAGAAATTGCAGCTGGAAACGGTGCTCCCGCAGCTCAAAAACGGACTGTCGGCACTGGTCTATACCCAGCTGACCGATGTGGAGGACGAGGTGAACGGCCTGTTCACCTACGACCGCGCGGAATTGAAGCCCGACCCCACCGCCATCCGCAGCACCAACGCCGCCCTCGCCGCCGAATTTGCAAGGGTGATAACTAAAAAATAAAAAATAAAACAAAAAGACCCGCCTGAATCGTTCCAGAATGCAGATGCAGAGGAACAGTTTAGGCGGGTCTTGTTTTGTCGAAAAATCAGCTATTGGAAATTTTCTTTGCAGGGAGTTTATTCATGGCGGAGGAGTCGAGGTCATGGGTGAGGGACGCGCCGTATGTGGCGAGAGAGTCTTGCAATTCCTCAGACTTCATCTCGGTGAGAGCCTGCGAGCGGAGGGTGTCCAGCGTGGACATCTGGAGCGGGTCGAGGCGGATAGCGGTCATCATAGCGAGGGTTGAATACTGGACAGCGGTCGCCTCGCCGAAGCTCAGTTTGCGGATGGCATCGGCAGAGCCGTCCTCGGTGAAGGAGCTGTCAAGGTCGCTGTCAGACAGCAGGCTGGACGAAAAGCTTGTGTCAGCGGCATCTGCGTTGTCGAGGACGCTGTAGATGTCGGGCAGGACCTCGGACACGGCCGACTGGAACGCGCTCTGCTGAGCGGAAGCCGAGGCCGGGCGGCTGGTGTTGTAGCTGCTCACCGCGCTCTGTGCCAGACTGAGCATTTCTGCCTTCTGGTCGTCGTCGGCGAAGGCGTAGGTGGAGCTGTTGTAGAGCGGAACGACGGCATAGGTGATGTAGTACAGGTCGTTCTCGATGTAATCGGTCAGGTCGGCATCCGAGACCGGAGTCTCGCCGGTTTCGCCGTAGACCATGTTCATCAGGGCGTTGCTCTTGAGCAGGATGCGCTCGAACCGCTTGATGGTCTCGAGGCCGATGCCGTTGGCCTTGTAGGTGTCGCCGTACTGGTCCATCAGCTGGGAAGCGTAGCTGTCGGCCTGTGCTTCCTCGGCCTCGGTCAGCTGACCGCCCAACTCGTCGTAGCGGGTCTCGACGGCGGCATAGGTCTCAAGGTTCTTGAGGGTCTGCTCGGCGACATAATCGCTGACAGTGGCCGTCTCTTCGGTGTCGGCGTCGACGGTGATGGTCTCCTTCAGGAAGGACTTCACATCGGTGCTGTCCTGCTCGCTGGAAGCGAGGTCGGCGGCCTTCTGGTAGGCGTCGAACTGTGCCAGCAGATACAGGCCGGAGGTGATCTCGATATCGCCGATCTTGCCGACGGTGTCGGGCGTGGAAATGACACAGCCCGCCAGACCGACGGTCAGTGCCAGTGCGCAGAGCAGCGCAAGGATTCGTTTTTTCATGGTGATACTCCTAAATCATATTGATATTATCAGGCGGCTCGCCCTCTCAGGCCGCTTCGCGTCCAGCTCTCCCAGCGGGAGAGCCTTTTGCCTCTCACTTTGGGAGAGGTGGCAATGCGAAGCATTGACGGAGAGGGTGAGGCCGTTAATCATGAGGCTGGTTCTGAATCTCTCCCATGGCTTTCAGGATGCTTTGCAGCAATTCCAGAGGCTTTTCGTTGGGCTGAAGGGTGACCGAGAGATACGGCTTCGTGCCTGCTCCGGCCGTGACGCGGCCATTGAAGGCCACAAGTAAACCCCGTATCATGCCGATGTCCAGCGTCTCCACCTGAAGCACCAGCGTGTCCTTCTTCTGGGTGACCTCGTACACGCCGACTTCGGCGGCCTGCACACGGACGAGGGAGACATTCACGAGGTCGCTGACCGACGGCGGCGGGTCGCCGTAACGGTCGATGAGCTCGTCCAGAACATCGGCGGCGTCCTCGGGCGTCTGGATGGCCGCAATGCGCTTGTAGGCTTCGATGCGTCCCGGGCCGTCCGCGATATACTTTTCGGGGATGAAGGCATCCACCCGCAGGTCAACAAGGCATTCGCTCTTGTCCCGCTGGATGGGCTCACCCTTGGCGCGGGCGATGGCCTGATTCAGCATCTTTACATAGAGGTCGTAGCCGACGGCCTCCATGTGTCCGTGCTGGCTGTGCCCGAGCAGACTGCCCGCACCGCGAATCTGCAAGTCGCGCATGGCGATGCGGAAGCCCGAACCGAACGCGGTGAACTCCCGGATGGCGGACAGACGCTTCTGCGCGATGTCCGACAGGGTCTTGTCCCGGCGGAAGGTGAAGTAGGCGTAGGCCTTGCGTCCGCTTCGACCGACCCGGCCGCGGATCTGGTACAGCTGCGCCAGACCCATCCGGTCGGCGTCCTCGATGATGAGGGTGTTGCAGTTCCGCACATCGATGCCCGTTTCAATCAGAGTGGTGCAGACCAGAATGTCGATCTCGCCGTTCAGCAAATGCTGCCAGACAGGGTTCAGCTCCTCCTCGGTCATCTTGCCGTGGGCGATGCCGACCCGTGCACCGGGAACCATCTGACTGACGTGTGCGGCGGTGGACTCGATGTTGTCCACCCGGTTGTGCAGGTAGTAGACCTGACCGCCCCGCGCAAGCTCCTTCTTCATGGCCTCGGCAAGGATGACGTCGTTGTACTCGAGGACAAAGGTCTCAACAGGCTGACGCTCAAACGGCGGCTGCTCGATGGTGGACAGGTCGCGGATGCCGCTCATCGCCATGTTCAGGGTGCGGGGGATGGGCGTTGCCGAGAGGGTCAGCATGTCCACCCCGATGAAGTTCTCCTTTAGCTTTTCCTTGTGCTTGACGCCGAACCGCTGCTCCTCGTCAATGATGACAAGGCCGAGGTCATGGAAACGGACGTCCTTGGAAAGCAGACGATGCGTGCCGACCACGATGTCCACACTGCCGGCCTGTAAGCCGCGCAGCGTCTCCTTCTGCTGCTTGGCAGTGCGGAAGCGGGACATCATCTCACAGCGCACCGGGAAGGCCTCCATACGGGAGAGGATGGTGTTGTAGTGCTGCCATGCCAGAAGGGTGGTCGGCGCAAGGATGGCGCACTGCTTGCCGCCCATGACGCACTTGAATGCGGCACGGAGGGCGACCTCGGTCTTTCCGACGCCGACATCGCCGCAGAGCAGGCGGTCCATCGGCCAGGATTTTTCCATGTCCTTCTTGATTTCAGCCGTGGCGTTGAGCTGGTCGTCCGTCTCGTCGTACTCAAATCGGGTCTCAAAGTCGCTCTGCCAGTCGCCGTCCGGCGGGAAGGCGTAACCCTTGGCCTGTCTGCGGCGGGCGTACAGCTCGATGAGCTCCTGCGCCATCTCCTCGGTGGCCTTTTTGACCTTCGCACGGGTGCGCTGCCATTCCGCGCCGCCCAGCTTTGCCAGTTTGACTTTTTCTTCGTCGCCGGGTGCGGTGTAACGGCTGAGCAAGTCGAGCTGAGTGACCGGGACATACAGCACGTCCGAGCCAGAGTACTGAATTTTCAGGTAGTCTTTGATCGCGCCCTGCACCTCGAGACGCTGGATGCCCGCATACATGCCGATGCCGTGGCTCTGGTGAACGACATAATCGCCGGGCTTGATGTCCGACAGGCTGGACAGGACATTTTTGTTCTTTTTCTTCTTTTTGGATTCAGCGGCCTCATCCAGACCGTGACGCCGGGACGAAATGACCGCCGCATGTGCGAAGGGGAAGGTACAGCCTGCGGTCAGGTGGCCGGGCAGGACTTGAACTAATCCCTTGGTGGGGCGGACGTCCCGGCTCATGCTAACCGCATAACCCTTGTCGGCAAGGTCACGGGTCAGTGCCGCCGCACCTTTCGGCGTTCCGGCGAACAGCGCGACGGCATAGCCCTGCTCAATGAGCGGGTCAAGGTCCTCCCGCAGGGATGCGAGGTCGCCGCCCCAGTTGGGCGCGGCAAAAGCCTCGGCGTTGATGAGGTCTTTCAGCTTGAACTCGTTCATTCCGCGCAGGAAATTCTCGCACAGCAGGGTGCTGTACTTTCCGGCGTCAATAACAAGGTCGTCCATCGTCTGATAGAGCACGTCCAGACCCGGGCAGAGGATGCCCTCCTCCAGCAGTCCGGTCAGCTCTTCGTCCCGGCGGAACTCGGTCGCTTTCTGGGCGTCCCGGATGCCGCCGACCTCATCGAGGATGAAAACGGGGTCGGTCAGATGGTCGAGCAGGGTGGCGGGCTTCGGATAGCGGAGGCCGTAGTACTTGTCCATCGCCTCGGGCATCAGGCCGGAATCCAGTTGGGATAAGTCGGCTTCCATCGCCTTTTCAAGAGCCTCCCGGCGTTTGCCGCGAGCCTTTTTCTGTGCGGCACGAAGAGCCTCGGCCGTCTCGACGGTATCGCCGAATAGAACCTCACGGGCGGGCGAGAGATAAATTTTTTCGAGTGCGCCGTCCCGCCGCTGGGTCAGCAGGTCGAACGAGGACAGCGAATCGATTTCATCGTCCCAGTATTCAACGCGGGCGGGATGTTTCATATCGGGTGCGTAGATATCCACGATATCGCCGCGAACGCTGAACTGGCCCGGGCCGTCGACCTGACTGCGCCGGACATATCCGGCCGCAAAGAGCCGCGACACCAGCGATTCCCGGTTGTAGACCATGCCGGGTTTCAGGGTCAGGGTGTTCTGGCGGAACTCCTCCTGCGGGACGGTGTATTGGAGCAGAGCCTCAGCGGGGACGCAGACAGCCTGCAGGCGTCCGCCCGCCAGCGCACCCAGCACCGACAAACGGCGGTACTCGTATTCACGGCCTGCGCCCTCGACCGGACGAAGCATGAAATCCCGGGGCGGAAAGACCGCCGCCGACAATCCCAGTGCCTTGAGGTCGTCCGCGAAGTGGGTGGCCTCGGCCTCGCCGGGCGTCACGATACAGAGGACGCGCCCGACGTCCTTCTGCAGAGCGGCATACAGCAGTGCGCGGCCTGCGGGCGGCAGACCAAACAGGGCGGCAGGCCCGGGGGACGCAAGGCTGGCCGCGATCTTCTGATATTCAGGCGTGTTTTTCAGCAGTGCTTCGTACAAGATGACTCCCTCCTCTCAAAATAACTCTTTTCTTTGGTGAAAGATGAAACTTTGCGGTGATTGAAAGCCGGATAAGGTGAGGTTGACTGCGTGGGCGGGTCTGGCGGTCATTCCCCCGCAAGTGATCGGGGCTTCCAGCCCCCGCCCCTGCGCTTCGCGCTAGGGCCCCACCCCCGGACACTTGCTTGGTGAACGACCGCCAGACCCTTCCGGAAGCGGCCATATCAGCCGTTGTATTTGCTTTGAGCCATGCCGAGCTTACCGTTCATGATAAGCTTCGCGGCGGCCTCGATATCAGGATAGCGGTCGGTGAGGGCTTTCATATCCTCGGCCGGGAACTTACCCAGCACCCAGTCGGCCAAGTCGTAATCCGGGCGGGGCTTTGCGCCGACGCCGATCCGGATACGGGGGAAGTTCTCCCCACCCAGCCGGGCGATGATGCTCTTGAGGCCGTTATGTCCGCCCGCCGAACCGGAGGGACGGATGCGGAGCTTGCCGGGGTTCTGGGTGATATCATCGCACAGGACGATGACATGGTCGGCGGGGATCTTGAAGAAGCCCGCCAGCGGTGCGATGGAGTCGCCCGAGAGGTTCATATAGGTCAGCGGCTTCAGCAGGACGACCTTGTGGCCGTCCACTTCGCCCTGTCCCCACAGACCTTGAAATTTCGTTTTGCTGACAGAGATGTTCCACTTGTCGGCCAGTGCATCCAGTGCGGCAAAGCCCGCATTGTGGCGTGTGCCGTCGTATTTCGGTTCCGGATTGCCAAGACCGGCAATGAGCCAGATATCATTTGTGTTCATAGTGTTCCAATTGCCTTTTCTGTTATGTTTTTATGGTGACAGTTGTTTATTATAACATGAAGCGAAGCGAAATGTTATAATTGCGCATCAAGAGCCGGTTGCCATGCAGCCCGGAAGGGCAAGTGGCGAGGCGTTGCGCTTGAAAATATTATAATAAACGCGCCAGCGGTTATTATAACATGCGTGCGCGCAAAAAGATATACATTTTAAGCGAAAAAACCGCCCGGCGGAAAAGAACCGTCAAAAAACCGCCGCACAAAACAGCGTGCGGCGGTCGGATGATGCAGCGGGAAAGCCGGAATTACTTGTTCTGGTCGTCCTCGAGCTTCTTCTTTTTCGCGATGTAGGCCTCCATCTTCGGCTCGGCCCAGCCCTCGAGGTTGGTCTGACGCTCACGGGCGATGCCCAGTGCGGCGGCGGGGACATCCTTGGTGATGGTGCTGCCGGCTGCGGTGTATGCGCCGTCGCCGACCTTGACCGGAGCGACGAGGTTGGTGTTGCAGCCGATGAAGCAGTAGTCGCCGATGGTGGTGCGGAACTTATCCTTGCCGTCATAGTTGCAGGTGACCGTACCGCAGCCGAAGTTGCAGTACTTGCCGACGTCGCTGTCGCCGATGTAGGTCAGGTGGCTGACCGTGTTGCCGCGTGCGAAGTTGGAATTCTTCGTCTCGACATACGCGCCCAGATGGACGCCATAATCGGTGACGGTGTTGACCCGGACATGGGTGAACGGGCCGATGTTGTTGTGTGCGCCGAGGTGCGAGCCGTAGACCTGACTTGCGTTGACGGTCGTGCCCTCGTCGATGGTGCTGTCCTCGATGAGGCTGTTCGGGCCGATGACACAGCCCGCGCCGATGACGGTCTTGCCCCGCAGAATGGTGCCGGACAGGATCTTCACGCCCGGGGCGATGACGACCTCTTCTCCGATCTCAACATTGCGGCTCTCGATGATAACGCCCTTTGCGATGTGGCGCAGCAGGATCTCTTCACGTTTTGCTTCGGCAGCGTCCAGCAGGGCGCGTGCAGCAGTCAATTCGGGATTCATAAATAAATGCCTCCTCTGATTCGTCTCGGACCGTTCCGCGCCGGGATTTTCCAGAACGGGGTCTCCCGGCGGAAGAAACAGAGCCAGAAAAACGATGCAACAAATTTATTGGATAGATAGTTGTATCCAAGTTTCGGGAGTTTTACGTCAAAAAATGAAAAACCTCTCGAAATCTTTCCCATTTTATATTACCGAAAAACTTAGTAAAATGCAAGGGATTGCACAAAATTTATCAAACAAATTCGGTATTTTGCACGGTGGAAACTGAGGGATTTTCTGGTATAATATTTAAGCATTCACATCACAAATGTTCATCGTGTCCTAAGACAGAGCAAAACGATGAGACCCCCGGTGCAAAGGCCGGAGGCCACAATTGGGAGGTAAACAACGCATGAGCAAAAAGTATCTGTACTACTTCAGCGAGGGCAACGAAGCCTTCGGTGGCGACAAGACCACTATGAAGAATATCCTGGGCGGCAAGGGCGCAGGTCTGGCAGAGATGACTGCAGCCGGTATGCCGGTCCCGCAGGGCTTTACCATCACCACTGAGGCCTGCACGCAGTATTACGCAGATGGTCGTCAGATCAACGACGAGATCACCGCTGACATCTTCGAGCATGTCAAGGGCCTCGAGAAGATCACCGGCAAGACCTTCGGCGACAACGAGAACCCCCTGCTGGTCTCCGTCCGCTCCGGCGCACGTCAGTCCATGCCCGGCATGATGGACACCATCCTGAACCTCGGCCTGAACGACGAGGCTGTTGAGGGTCTGGCAAAGAAGACCAACAACCCCCGTTTCGCATATGACTGCTATCGCCGCTTCGTCCAGATGTTCGCAGACGTCGTTATGATGGTCCCGAAGAGCCTGTTCGAGGTCGAGATCGACAAGATGAAGGAAGCTAAGGGCGTCAAGAACGACGTTGACCTGACTGCTGACGACCTGAAGGAACTGGTCGGCACCTTCAAGAAGATCTACGAGGACAACGAGGGCAAGCCGTTCCCCCAGGATCCCCGTGATCAGCTGATCGAGGCTGTCAAGGCAGTCTTCCGCAGCTGGGACAACCCCCGTGCAAACGTCTATCGTAAGATGAACGAGATCCCCTACGAGTGGGGCACTGCTGTCAACGTCCAGCAGATGGCATTCGGCAACTCTGGCGACCGTTCCGGCACTGGCGTCGCATTCACCCGTGACCCCGCTACCGGCGCAAAGAAGCTGATGGGCGAGTACCTCATCAACGCTCAGGGCGAGGACGTCGTTGCTGGTGTCCGTACTCCTTCTCCCATCAGCCACCTGCACGAGCAGATGCCTGAGGTCTACGATCAGTTCGTTGAGATCGCTACCCGTCTGGAGAACTACTTCCGCGATATGCAGGATATGGAGTTCACCATCGAGGACGGCCACCTGTATATGCTGCAGACCCGTAACGGCAAGCGTACCGCTCAGGCTGCTCTGCAGATCGCATGTGATCTGGTCGACGAGGGCATGATTACCGAGCAGGAAGCTGTCCTGCGCGTTGAGCCCAAGCAGCTGGACACCCTGCTGCATCCCCAGTTCGACGCTGCTGCTCTGAAGGCAGCTGAGGTCGTCGGCAAGGGCCTGGCAGCTTCTCCTGGTTCTGCATGCGGCCAGATCGTCTTCACTGCTGAAGAGGCAGAGGAGAAGGTCAAGTCCGGCGAGATGAAGAAGGTCGTTCTGGTTCGTCTGGAGACCTCTCCCGAGGACATCGTCGGTATGCAGGTCTCTCAGGGCATCCTGACCGTCCGCGGCGGCATGACCAGCCACGCAGCCGTTGTTGCTCGTGGTATGGGCACCTGCTGTGTCTCTGGCTGCGGCAACGACAACGACGTTAAGATCGACGAAGAGGCTAAGACCTTCGAGATCAACGGCCACAAGTTCGTCGAGGGTGATTGGATCTCCATCGACGGCTCTACTGGTAACATCTACGGCGAGCAGGTCGCAACCGTCGCCGCTACCGGCAATAAGAACTTCAACCGCTTCATGGGCTGGGCAGACGCCGCTCGTCAGCTGCTCGTTATGACCAACGCTGACAACCCGCGTGACGCACAGCAGGCTGTCGATCTGGGTGCTGAGGGCATCGGCCTGTGCCGTACCGAGCACATGTTCTTCGCTGAGGACCGCATCGCTGCTGTCCGTGAGATGATCTGCGCACGCACCGTTGAGGAGCGCAAGGTCGCTCTGGCAAAGGTCGAGCCGTTCCAGGAGGCAGACTTCACCGCGATGTACCGTATCATGGGTGACCGCCCGATGACCATCCGTTATCTGGATCCCCCTCTGCACGAGTTCCTGCCCACCAAGGCTGAGGATATCGCTGCTCTGGCAAAGGATATGGGCATGACCGCTGAGGAGCTGACTAATGTTGTTGTCAGCCTGCACGAGTTCAACCCGATGATGGGTCACCGTGGCTGCCGTCTGGCTGTCACCTATCCCGAGATCGCCGAGATGCAGACCAATGCAGTCATCAAGGCTGCTCTGAAGGTTTCTGCTGAGACCGGCAAGATGATCACCCCGCACATCATGATCCCCCTCGTAGGCGAGGTCAAGGAACTGAAGTTCGTCAAGGATGTCGTCGTTGCAACTGCTGACAAGCTGATCGCTGAGGCTGGCGTCGACATGAAGTATCAGGTCGGTACCATGATCGAGATCCCGCGTGCCGCTCTGACCGCTGGCGAGATCGCTAAGGAGGCTGAGTTCTTCAGCTTCGGCACCAACGACCTGACCCAGATGACCTTCGGCTTCAGCCGTGATGACGCTGCGAAGTTCCTGGGCGCATACTACGAGAACAAGATCTACGAGAGCGATCCGTTCCAGCACCTCGACCAGATCGGTGTTGGCAAGCTGATCAAGATGGCTGCACATGACGGCCGCGAGACTCGTCCCGACCTGGGTCTGGGCATCTGCGGCGAGCACGGCGGCGATCCCTCCAGCGTCGAGTTCTGCCACAATGTTGGTCTGGACTACGTCAGCTGCTCTCCCTTCCGTGTGCCTATCGCACGTCTGGCTGCTGCTCAGGCTGCTATCAAGAACCCCCGCAAGTAATTGCGTGAGGGCTTGAAGGCTCAATAAGCAATCAACTCCCCTTGATTTGATGAAAATCAAGGGGAGTTTTTATACCATTGCGTTGCTTTCTTATGATATAATAGAGATATCAAAACTGAGGAGGTATCATGAATGAGCGCAACCTTTGATTATGGTATATCAGATTACACCGAGAAAGCATTGGTAGAGACACTGAATGATCTTGTTCAGCATGTAGAAAACGAGGTTGTGGAATTTAAACTTGCGAGCAATAATTTTGATTTGCATAAACTTGGACAATATTTCTCTGCCGTTAGTAATGAAGCAAACCTTCGAAATAAAAAATATGGGTGGCTCATTTTTGGTGTAGACGATACTACTCATGAATTTCGTGGTACAAATTATAAAAACA
>CAVJGY010000006.1:23969-24401 GCA_963648915.1 Acutalibacteraceae bacterium
CTGTATCTTTGGAAAAATTAAAGCTTGAGATTGCAAAAGAGACAACCGGAGCAATTTCTTTTATGGATATTTTTGTGGTGCATCCGCTTTCTTCGGAGGGAAAGCCTGTTCGCATCGTTATGTTCCAAATTCCAGCTGCGGTGACAGCGATTCCTACAGGATGGAAAAATCGTTTTTATGGCCGTGTGGGGGAATCCCTTGTCGATTTATCGCAGGAAAAAATCGATAGAATTCGAGGCGAACGCAGAACCGATTGGACTAGAGAAATTATTGACGGAGCTGCGTTATCACATCTGGACACAAAGGCTGTTTCAATTGCCCGAACCAATTATAGAGAACGCCTTTCCAATGCAGCTAATTCTAACGCGGTGGAAGAGCTTGACAAAATGGATGATTACCAATTTTTGTCTAAAATTAAACTTATTAGGAATG
>CAVJGY010000007.1:0-10307 GCA_963648915.1 Acutalibacteraceae bacterium
GCAAAGGTATGTTTCTCTGACGGAACGATTTTTGACGGTATCTAGGTATACGGGACTTCCGCTAGAACAAGGAGTGTATCCTACAACATACCAAGGGCCATAAGAAGTTTCGGCAAGAGTAACTTCTCCTTTGCCACACTCATCGCATAAGGCGGCGTAAGTTTGAATGCCGCCACTGAGAGCAAATGAAGGAAGTGCAAATGTACAACACATAAGGAAACCAAGGAACAAACAAGAAATGGCCTTTTTCATAGAGATACCCTCCTTTAAAATGGATTGTAAATGAGCTACAAAGTGTTATAGCTTTAACTATATTATATCATAAGGAATAATTGATGAGAATTGTAAGAGCTACTGAAAAATTTCTTGAAAAATTATGCAATTCGTAGAGAAAAAACCTCTCCGCCATCGCCCCGCGATACCGGAGAGGTTTCAAAAAAATTATCGGATGAAATTCGTCATGGGACGGCGGGGATTTTCGGGGTGGCTGATGCCGGCGGCCTTGCCTGCCTCGATGCACTGGAGCAGCCATGCCATGTTCCGGCCCAGCTCCTTCATGACGGCACAGCCCTCCTCGTCCTGAAGCACCTGTTCGGGCTTCGAGCCGTGCACCATCGCCCAGTAAGAGCCGTTCACGAGGGGCATGTGGAAGAACTGCGGATACTTCACCAGCTGGTCGAGGGTGGTGGTCGTTCCGGCGCGGCGTGCCGAGCAGCAGATGGCGGCGGGCTTGTAGGCCAGATACTTTCCGCCTGCGTAGGACAGACGGTCCATGAAGCTCGTCATGTTGCCGGAGGCCGACGCATAGTGGACGGGACTGCCGAACACAAAGGCATCGGCGGTCTTGGCTTTCTCGATGGCCTCATTGACGACACCGCCGAAAACACAGCCGTTGCCCGATGCACAGCCGCCGCAGCCGATGCAGCCGCCGACGGGCTGTGTGCCGACGTTTAAAATCTCCGTCTCGATGCCGGCGGCGTTCAGCTCGCCTGCGACCAGAGACAGGGCAGTATAGGTGCAGCCCTTGGCGTGGGGACTGCCGTTGATGAGCAAAACCTTCATATCAAAATACTCTCCTTCCTGCGCCGGACTTTCTCCGGCGCGCTGCTTCGATTTTAGCATAAACTCCTGCCGGGCGCAAGGAACGCCCTTGACAAAAACGCGTATACAAGCAATAATATAAAGATGCAAAGCAGAAAAACACCATTTTATAAGGAGGCTGACCCCCATGCGTGTAATTGCAGGAGAAGCCCGCGGCAGACGGCTCGAGGCTCTGCCCGGCACCGATGTGACCCGCCCGACCCTCGATCAGGTAAAGGAAGCGATGTTCAGCGTCGTCCAGTTCGACCTGCCCGGTGCACGGGTGCTTGACCTGTATGCCGGAAGCGGACAGCTTGGCATCGAAGCACTGTCGCGGGGTGCGGCGCGGTGTGTCTTTCTGGACGAAAACCGCGATGCTGTGAACATCGTGATGAAAAACTGCAAGAACTGCGGTGTGTTCGACCGCAGCCGCGTCAACATCGGCGAGGCCGCACGGTATCTTTCGGCCTGCCATGAGCAGTTCGACATCGTTCTGCTCGACCCGCCGTTCCGGAATGGTACATTGGAAGCGATCCTCCCCGCAGTGGACAAGGTGGTCGCCCCCGGCGGCATCGTCCTCTGTGAGAGCGAGACGGGCATCGTCCTGCCGGCCGAGGTGGACGGACTGACCCTGAAAAAGCAATATAAGCACGGCAAGGTGCTGCTGTGGAAATACACCAAGCCCATGCCGCAGGAGGGAGAGCAAGCATGAACGTAAACGAGCTTTTGGATACCATTGAAGATGCACTGGAAGAAAGTGCAGGAATGCCGCTGTCCGGCGGCAAGCGCATTGTTGATGTAGAGCAGATCCGGGACTACCTCGACGAAGTGCGGGCGAATCTCCCGGTCGAGCTGCGTCAGGCACAGTCCATCGTCAGCGACCGTGCCCAGCTCATCGAATCGGCCAACGCACAGGCGCAGGCCATCGTGAAGAAGGCGGAGGAGCGGGCACGCATCCTCGTCAGCGAGGCCGAGATCGTCAAGGCCGCGCAGCAGCGTGCTTCGGAGATCGTTTCCTCGGCTCAGAACGAGGCACGAACGCTCCGCCAGACGGTCACGGATTACTGTGATAATATGTTGAAAACCACCGAAGATACGATGGCTGAAAATGCCGCTCAGGTCAAGAGCGTGCGGGCAAATCTCCGCCAGACCCCGCGCAAGGGCATGTGAGCCGAAGTCTGGAAATCTCTGGAAATAAGAACGACGCCTCTGTGAGCAAAAACGACGGTTCACAGGGGCGTTTTTTGTCACATTTGGCGGAAGAAAACCCTGTGAAAAACCTTGCAATCAGGGCCTTGATTTGCTACAATAAAACTGTATCAGCAGGGCTTGTCCGGAACACTGGGCAAAGGCCGCTCTGTCGATGCAGTTACTCCGAAAAAATACGAAAGGAGGCTGGGGTACTATGGAAACAGAAGAACTCCATCCGCAGTTCGACCCGGCCTCGTTTGAGCATATCCCTGTGCTGCTGAACGAGTGTCTGGACGGGCTGAACATCGACCCGGCGGGAACGTATCTGGACGGAACAGCGGGCGGCGCAGGCCATTCCAAGCAGATCGCGCTCCGGCTCGACCCCGAACAGGGCGGTCGGCTCATCTCGCTCGATCAGGATCCGGACGCAGTGGAAACGGCACGGGCGCGGCTGGCGGGTCTGCCCGCGACCGTGGTGCAGATCAACTTCCGCTATGCCGGACAAGCCCTCGAGCAGCTGGGCATTGAGAAGATCAACGGCGCATTGCTCGACCTCGGCGTTTCCAGCCATCAGCTGGACGATGCCGCGCGCGGTTTCTCCTACCGGGCAGACGCTCCGCTGGATATGCGGATGAGTCAGGAGGGGGAGACGGCGGCCGACCTCGTGAACAGCGAGAGCCGGGAGGAGCTGGCACGCATCCTCCGGGATTACGGCGAAGAGCCCTATGCGTGGCAGATCGCGGGAAAGATCGTGGAGGCGCGGGAGAACGCCCCCATCGAGACGACCCTGCAGCTGGCCGATATCGTCGCCAGTGCGATGCCCCCCGCAGAACGCCGGAAGAACAAAAACCCGTCCCGTCGGACGTTCCAAGCACTGCGCATTGCGGTGAACCACGAGCTGGACGCTCTGGAGGAGGGCTTGGATACCATTTTTGAGCACTTGGCACCGGGCGGACGGCTCTGTGTCATCACCTTCCATTCGCTGGAGGACAGATTGGTGAAGAACAAGTTCCGACGCTGGTCAACGGCCTGCACCTGCCCGCCGGAATTCCCGGTCTGCGTCTGCGGCGGAAAGGCCAAGGCGAAGCTCATCACCCGCAAGCCCATCGAGGCCAACACGCAGGAGTTGGAGGAGAACCGGCGCAGCCGCTCGGCACACCTGCGGGTTCTGGAAAAATGCTGAGAGCAGAACGCTCTTGATGCAGTGAGGAGGAGATCATCATGGGTCAGGCAGCATACGGATCAACGGAGACGCAACGCCGCAGAAGGGCACCTCAAACACAGCAGAGAGTGCCCCTTCGGGTCGAACAGGGCGGCAAACGCCGTCTGTCCCCGTTCCGCGCGGCGATGCAGCACGCTCTTCAGCTGGTGATGCTGGCACTGCTGGTCGGCTTTGCCGTCAGCCTGCTGTGGAGCGAATCTCAGCTCGTGGAGCTGAACGACCAGATCCAGGACGCCAAGGCTCAGCTCGTCAGCGAGCAGAGCCAGTATACCTACTATAACAGTGCGCTGAACAGCAAGACCAACATCACCAGCGTCGAGGAGGCGGCCAGCCGTCTCGGGTTGATGAAGATCGACCAGAGCCAGATCACCTATATCCGGCTGGATACGGGGAGCGTGCTGGTACGCAAAGAGTCGACCGTGCGTCAGTGGACGGATTTTCTGCATGACGGCGCAATGACCATCTTTGCCGCTGTGAAGCCCGCAAAATAAACCAAGAAACGAAAAGCGTGCGGCAGCGCACGCTTTTTCGGTTTCTGAGGAGAATACCAATGCAACAACCATCCCAGAAGCCCCGCAAGAAGATCTTCTACCGCCTGCGCCGCAGCGACCCGCACGAGCGTCTCAGTGCGCCGTTGCGAAAATTCAGCTATGGCGCGGCGGTATTTTTTGTTCTGCTCGCGGCAGGCATCGTTATCAACAGCCTCTATCAGATCCAGATCCGGGACGGTGCGACCTACCGTCAGTATGCCGCCCAGCAGCAATTGCTGGACAGCACCCTTCAGGCCACCCGCGGTGAAATTTACGACACCTCGGGGATCACGCTGGCATCCACCAATGTTGTCTGGACCATCTGGGCAGACCCCAGCTACAGTACCGCCCTTTTCACCAGCACGACCAACGAGGACACCAAGGAAGTCACCAAGACCGCAGACCCAGCGGCACTGGCCGAAGTGAGCCGGCAAATTGCTCTCCGGCTGCTGTCCGGCGACGGAAGCTCTCTGGACAGCGTGGACACCTCGTCGGAGCAGTACCAGAAGCAGTACCAGACGGTCTATGATGCTCTGGAAAAGAATGGGTCGTCCTATCAGGTGTTGGCAACCAAGGTCAACAATGCCATCAAGCTTTCCATCGAAACGTACATCTCTGAATATAATAAAGCACACCGGAAGGCCACCGACACCACCCGCAAGGGCCGCGTGTCGGTCTCGGCGACCAAGAGTTTCCAGCGCGACTATCCCTATGGCGCGTTCGCAGCGGCAGTGCTGGGCTTCTGCGATTCGGATGGATACGGCGCATACGGCCTTGAAAAATCCTACGAATCCACCCTTGCAGGCATGAATGGCCGCACTATCACACTGAAGAACGCCTACGGCAACGCCATCGCCGACGAAAGCGCGACCACCTACGCCGCAAAGGACGGCTCGAACCTCGTCCTTTCGCTGGACGTGAACATTCAGGAGGTCGTGGAGAGGTATCTGAACGAGGCCATCAAAGCCAACAACGTCGAGAACCGCGGCACGGCCATCGTCATGAACGTCAAGACGGGCGCGATTCTGGCAATGGCCTCCAAGCCGGACTTCGACCCGAATAATCCGCTGGACTACACCGCCAACCTCGATTACCTCAATGAGCTTGTCCACGCTGAGCCGGAGCTGTACGGCATCTACCTCAAAAATGAGGACGGCAGTTATCAGCTGGACGCAAACGGCAACAAAATTTTAGACCCGAACGCCGACTATTCGGGCTATTTCCGCGATATCCAGTGGAAAAATAAGGCCATTACCGAACTGTATTACCCCGGAAGCGTTTTCAAGGTCATCACGGCTGCGATGGGCGTCGACTCGGGCAATGCGACCATCAACACGACCTTCAACTGCTCGGGTGCGTATGGCGTCGCAAAGGAGACCTACCACTGCGCAGGCAAAAAGGCGCACGGCGTCCAGAACCTCGCAATGGCATTCCGGAACAGCTGCAACATCTACTTCATCCAGCTGGGTCAGCGCATCGGCTCGAGCCTGTTCTACGATTACTTCGACGCTTTCGGCTTTACCGAGCGGACGGGCGTGGACCTGCCGAACGAGACGAACTTCATGCAGTATTACACGGCCAGTCAGCTGGGCGAGGTCCAGCTGGCGTCGTCGGCCTTCGGTCAGGCAATGGCGGTCACCCCGCTGCAGGTCTGCACGGCCATTGCAGCGTCGGTCAACGGCGGCTACCTTGTCACCCCGCACATCGTGGATAAGATCACCGACCAGAACGGCAATGTCATTCAGGAAATCGGTGCAAATGTTCGCCGTCAGGTCATCAGCGAAAGTGCCAGCGAGACCATTCGTCAGATCATGGAATACGAGGTCGGCGACGGTACAATTACAGGCGGCGGCTCGAATGCTTACGTTGCAGGCTACCGCATCGGCGGCAAGTCGGGCACGACCGAACAGCTGAACATGGACCGCCGTGCCGATGGCGACTATAAGAAGGTCGCCTCCTTCGCGGCCGTCCTGCCCGCGAACGACCCGGAAATTTTGGTCTATATCATGCTGGACGACCCCAACAACGCCAAGACGGACTACTCGTCTATTCTGGCCGCGCCGGTCGTCGGCAACATCATCAGTGAAATTGCCCCCTACCTTGGCATCGCGACCGATGGCATCGACCGCAGCCAGACCACCATCAAAGTCCCCGAGCTGGTCGGCAAGGAGTGGAGCAACGCGCAGGTCTCGCTGAACACCAAGGGTCTCAAGCATCAGCTCATGGAGAGCAGCAGCGACCAGACGGCGGCAGTCGTGACCTATCAGTACCCGCGTGCGGGTACGCAGGTGGCCTACGGTACGACCATCTATCTGTACACGGACACCTACGAGGGCAGTCACACCGAAGTGCCGGACGTCACCGGAAAGAGCGCGGATTTCGCCCGCCAGATGTTGGTAGCGGCCGGTCTGAACTGTGTCGTGGAGGGAAGCGGTCTGGTGCAGAGCCAGAGCGAAGCCCCCGGCGCAAGTGTGCAGCGGGGAACCATTGTGACAATCACATGTGGATAAAAGGAGATAGAGCATTATGGAAACTATTTCTGCGAAAATTTTACTCAAGGATCTGGTGGAGGAGGGCTTTGCCGCCGACACCGCCATCGACCTTGTGACGACCGACAGCCGAGAAGTCCGGCCGGGCTGTATCTTTGTGGCCTTCCCGGGCGAACGATTCGACGGTCATGACTTTGCGGCCAAGGCACTGGAAAACGGTGCGGTCTATGTCGTGCTGAACCATCCCGTCGAGGGCGTGCCCGCAGACAAGGCCGTTCTGTGCCCGGACAGCTACCGCGCCATGATGACGATGGGCGCGAACTACCGCAGTCAGTTCAGCCCCAAAATCGTGGGCGTGACGGGCAGCGTCGGCAAGACCACCACCAAGCAGATGACCTTCGCCGCGATCGCGGGCTTTGGCAACACCATCAAGACCGAGGGCAACCAGAACAATGAGCTGGGTCTGCCCCGGACGCTGTTCCACATCGGCAAAGACACCGAATATGCCGTTGTCGAGATGGGCATGAGCCATCTCGGGGAGATCGAGCGTCTCTCCAAGTGTGCCCGTCCGGATGTCGGCATCATCACCTGCATCGGCGTGTCCCATATCGGCAACCTCGGCAGTCAGGAGAACATCTGCAAGGCTAAGCTGGAAATTTGCGCAGGCCTGCCCGAAAATGCACCTCTGGTGCTGAACGGCGATGACCCCTTCCTGCGGAAGGCCGTCCTGCCTGCCCATGTCCGCCCGGTCTGGTTTAGCCTCGGCGACGAAAACGCCGATGTCTGCGCACTGGATGTCCGTCAGGAGGGCGACGGTATGGCGTTCACCCTCGTGGACAAGAAAGCAGGCCGCTTCCCGGTCAGCATCCCGGCGATGGGAAAGCACAACGTCGCGAATGCACTGGCCGCATATGCCGCCGCGACCAGCCTTGGCCTTGACCCGAAGGGGGTCATTGCAGGTCTGGCTGATTTCCAGCAGACAGGTATGCGCCAGAAGGTCGTCCACAGCAAGGGCGTAGACGTCATCGAGGACTGCTACAATGCGAACCCTGACAGCATGAAGGCCGCGCTGACGATGTTCAAGGAATATCCGGCCAACAAGCGGTATGCTCTGCTGGGCGATATGCTGGAGCTGGGCGAGATCAGCCCCTCCGCCCACGAGGAGGCGGGCCGTCAGGCTGCTGCCGCCGGGCTGGAGCTGCTGGTCTGCTACGGCGAGGAGGCCAAGCGCACCGCAAAGGCCGCTGCTGAGGCGGGCATCAAGGCGGTTCATGCGGCCAGCTACCGCGAGGCCGCTGACTTGCTGCTGGCTTCGATGCAGCCCGGCGACGCCCTGCTGGTGAAGGCCAGCCGGGGTATGGCTCTGGAAAAGGCGTTGGAGATCTTCTATAAGGAGCAAAAATAATATTTGGAGTAAACTATGATTCGTTTTGCCTTGATCGTCGCTTCGACGCTGGGCTTTTTTCTGACAGCGGCTCTCGGGAATCTCATTGTCCCGCTGCTTCGGGCGTTCCGCTTGGAGCAGGACGAAAAGCTTCGGCAGGAGAGCCGGGAGTCAAAGCCGGAACAGGAGACTGAGCCTGAACCGGAAAAGCACGTCCCGACCATGGGCGGGCTTTGTCTGATGGTCGGCACGCTGGCGGCGGTGGGCGTGGGCTGGACAGCGGCCTGTGTCGCACAGCCGGAGCTGCTGGGGAATGAGGGTCTGCTGACGACCCGGCTTCTCATCGGGCTGTTCAGTGGTCTGATCTTCGGCGTGGTGGGTCTGGCTGACGATGTGGTGCGCCTGCGTCGGCACTCCCCGCTGGGTTTGCGCCGCACGACCCGTCTCGCACTGGAAGCGGGAGCAGCCGCCCTCGTGCAGGTGCTTCTGGCTGCAAATCACTGCCTTGCATCCGGCCTGACTCTGCCCGGCCTCGGCTATTGTGAGCTGGGCGGGTTTGCCCCCATCTTGTGGGAGGTGCTGCTGGTCGTTCTGGCCGAGTGCGTCCGGGTGACCGACGGCGTGGACGGTGTGCTCTGCGGCACGGCGTTCGCGGCCATGCTGGGACTCATGGTGAGCATGACCCTGCTGGGCTGGTTTCCGCTGGCAGTCCTTCCGGCGGCATTGGCGGGTGCGCTGATGGCTTTCCTGCTCTGGAACTTCCACCCGGCAAAGCTGCTTCCCGGTGCAGTCGGAAGTCTGTTTCTGGCGGGCATCCTCGGCGGTGTGCCGCTGAGCATCGGCTGGCCGGGGCTGACCCTTCCGCTTGCATTGCCCTATTGGGTCGAGGGCGGGATGATCGCCCTGCAGGTGGTCGTTTACCGCACTTCGGGCGGGAAAAAGCAGCTCTTCCGGATCGCTCCGCTCCACCGCTGGCTGGAAAAGCGGGGTTTTGACCCGGTGACGATCTTCTATCTTTTCGCGGCCATTGCACTGATGGGCTTTGCCCTGACCGTGCAGATGGCAAAAATCAGTTGAGGGAGGGGTGCAGATGGCAACCATCCGCAGAAAACGCCCGGAAAAGTTTTCGATCTTACAGCGCGACCCCGGCCCGTGGTCGCAGGTGCTCATCAACTGGATGGCGACGCTGGGGATTATTCTGGTGTTCGGTCTCGTCATGCTGTTCAGCGCGAGCTATACGACGGGCTATCTCCGCATGGGCGACAGCCTTTATTACATCAAATCGCAAGTCTTTTGTCTTGGCTTGGGTCTTGCGGCGATGATGCTCTTTTCCTACTTCGACCACCGCTTTCTGCGAAAGCTGGTCTGGCCGGGGTACATCGTCTGCCTGATTCTGCTGGTGCTGGTGCTGTTCAGCGCGCCGCTGAACGGCTGCCGCCGCTGGCTTCGCATCGGCATCACGATCCAAGTTTCGGAAATCGCAAAGTTCGAGATGATCTTGCTCACGGCACACATCGCGGCCAGCGCACCGCGTCTCGAAAAGCTTGACCCGAATTCCAGCCGGCGCATCCCGGCGGGGGCATGGTTCAAACAGCGGTTCGTCCGGGAGCTTCTTCTCCCGCTTCTGCCGCTGATCCCGGTCATCGGCCTGCTGTGGCTCGAGCCGCATATGTCGGGCATCGTCCTGACCTGCGCCATCGTCGGCACGATTCTGCTCTTGGGCGGAAACGGCGGACTCATCACATGGGCGGGCGGAACGGCAATGGTGTTCCTGCTCAAGACGATCTTGGAGCAGGTCGATTCCATCCCGTACTTGCAGAAACGTCTGGACGGCTGGACGCATGACCTCTCGAAGATGACCGACCAGACCTTGCAAAGCCTGTATGCCATCGGCTCGGGCGGTGTGACCGGACTCGGCCTTGGCAACAGCATCGAAAAGCAGCTCTGGCTTCCCGAAAGCACCAACGACTTCATTTTCAGCGTCGTCTGCGAGGAACTGGGCTTTGTGGGTGCGGTGGTCGTCATCGTGCTGTTCGTGCTCTTCATCGTGCAGGGCTTCTGGATCGCCTTCAACGCTGAGAACCGCTACTGCACGCTGGTCGGCATCGGAGTCATGGCGCAGATTGCATGGCAGGTGTTCTGCAACATCGCGGTCGTCACAAACACCCTGCCGAATACGGGCATCTCGCTGCCCTTCTTTTCGTCGGGTGGCACGAGCCTGATTCTGCTGCTGGCCGAGATGGGCGTCATGGTGAACATCGGCCGGAACGGAGAGCGTGCCCGTCAGGAACGGGAGCGCGTCCATGCCGAACGGGAGGCACAAAGGAAGGCAAAGACGATCTTATTTAAGGCTTCCCCTTGAGGGGAAGCTGTCGAACGAAGTGAGACTGATGAGGTGGAAACATAGAGGC
>CAVJGY010000007.1:10317-22160 GCA_963648915.1 Acutalibacteraceae bacterium
CGTAAAGGCAAAATAGCTTTGCCGGGAAGGTTTACACCTCATCCGGCACGATGTGCCACAAACCCCTCTCTGTCGCTTTGCGACATCTCTCCCCGACCGGGGAGAGTCTATCCTCGAGGGGAAGGCAATAAGAGGAGGCAGCTTTATGAAAGTACTGATCGCAGCCGGCGGAACAGCCGGACATATCAACCCCGCTTTGGCAATTGCCGGAGCGATCAAAAAGGCAGACCCGACCGCAGAAATTCATTTTGCAGGCCGGAAGGAGGGCATGGAGTACCGTCTGGTGACGCAGGCGGGGTATCCGTTCCATCATATTGAGATCACGGGCTTCCAGCGGAAGATTTCGCTGAACAACATCAAGCGGAACATCGTCACCCTCTGGAATCTGGCCCTTTCCGGCCCGAAGGCCAAGGCCATGATGAAGGAGGTCCAGCCCGACCTCGTGATCGGCTGCGGCGGCTATGTCTCCGGCCCGGTGGTGCGCTGTGCCGCGAAAAAGGGCATCAAGACTGCCCTGCACGAGCAGAACGCTTTCCCTGGCGTGACGAACAAGCTCCTCGCACCGGATGTGGATATCGTCTTTGCGGCAGTTCCGGCGGCTGTCGAAAAGCTAGGTGCGCCCGAAAAGACCATCGTGGTCGGCAACCCGGTGCGCCCGGAGGTCTTTACGCAGGCCAAGAACCGCGACGCCATCCGTGCCGAGTTGGGTGCAGGCGACCGGACGGTCATCCTGTCCTTCGGCGGCAGTCTGGGCGCACGGCGTGTCAATGAGGTCGTCTCCGACCTCTGCGCATGGGAGCAGAAGAACCACAAGCCGGTGCTCCATCTCCACGCCACCGGACAGTACGGCGTCGAGCTGTTCCAGAACCTCGAAAAGGAAAAGGGCTTCGCCCCCGGCGAGAGCCTTGTCGTGAAAGAGTACATCAACAATATGCCCGAGCTGCTGGCGGCGGCAGACCTCGTGATCAGCCGTGCAGGTGCATTGACGCTGGCCGAACTGGAAGCCGTCGGTCGTGCGGCCATCCTGATTCCCAGCCCCAATGTGGCCGAGAACCACCAGTATTACAACGCCCTCGAGCTGCAGAAGGCAGGCGCGGCCGTCGTCATCGAGGAGAAGGACCTGACGGGCGAGAAGCTCGTCTCGACCGTCTCCGAGATGCTGAGCGAGCCGGGCAAGCTGGCCGAGATGGGTAAGAATGCCCGGAAGCTGTCGGTGGACGACAGCCTTGACCGCATCGCGGACGCTCTGCTCAAGCTCGTAAAGACTCCGTGATTGCACCAAACGCCGACTTGTGATAAAATCAGACGGAAAGGAGGGGACGCCGCATGGCACAGAACCGAAACCGACCCAACAACCGAAACCGTACAGGCGGGCAGAAACGCCGCGCTTACGACCAGAACCGGGATAACCTGCGGCGGACATCCCCGCAGAATTCCCAGAACCGCCGTCCTTCCAACAGCAATTATGGCTATCAGGAGACGGTGGAGTTCCCGACCCGGCGGCAGAGCAGCTCCGGGCAGCGAAATCCGAACGGCTACAGCAACGCCGGGCGGAGGAACAACAGCATCGAATTCCCGACCCAGACGGCACGCCGTCCGCAGAACGGTCAGAATCGGCCGAACAATGCGGCGCAGAGCCGGAACGGTCAGCGTCCCCGGAACAACACCACCCAGTATCCGGGCAATGCCGCCGGGAATCGACCGAGAAACAGCCGGAACGCCCAGCAGCGGCGGCAGCAGCCGAACGGCCGTCTCCGCCCGACGCAGGCAACCGTGCAGAACCCCGCCCGGAGGGAACGGAAAAAGAAACGCCGCATGACTCGAGCGGCCATTCGACGCCGCAGGATCATGCGGCGGCTGACCGCCTTTGCGCTTTTGCTCTGCGTTATCGGCGTAGGCGTTTATCTGACCGGGACGATGCTGTTCAAAATCAGCTCGATTCAGGTGCAGAACGCCGACGGTGTGGTGGTGCAGGAGTTGGCAGGCTATTCCAGCGAACAAATCCTGAGTGCGCTGGGCGTCCAAATCGAGGAGAACATCTTCACGGTGGACTCCGGCCAGAAGGCCTCCGAGCTGGAAAAGGTGTTCCCGAAACTGGAATACATCCGGGTCATCCGGGAATATCCGGGTACGGTCGTCGTCCGTGCATCGGAGGCTACACCCGGCTATGCGATGCAGGTAAAGGGCGGCTGGCTGACCCTCTCGGCAGGCTTAAAGGTCCTGGATAAGACCAGCACCCAGCCCGCTGACCTGCCGACTCTCTGCGGCGGTGAACCTGTCTCGGAAAAGCCGGGCGACCAGCTGACCTTCGAGACGGAAGCGGCCAGCACCAGCACCGCATCTGGTTCGGCGGCATCGTCGGAGGTGACGGCAGAACCAGACCACCGTCTGGAATCGCTGAATACCCTGATGAACGCCCTCGAGAACGTATGACCTGCTGGACGATGTGACCCGCATCGAGTTCGAGGACACCGAAGAGATGGCGTTCCTCTACCAAGACCGCATCAGCGTCCTGCTGGGTACGCTGAACGAGCTGGACTATAAGCTCAAGCTGGGACAGTACGTCCTGCTCAATCAGGACGGCAAGGGCTGTGCGCCCACCGATACGGGTATGCTCGACCTGAGCCACCTGTCGGCGTCCAGCACCCGGAAGTTCCGCTTTGCACAGGGCGACCCGACCCTGCCGTCGGGCTATGTCGTGCCGGAAAAGATCGAGCCGGCAACAGCAGAGACGGAGACAGAGGAACCCACCGCCGATCCTTCCGCTGAGACAGCCGCCGACGGCACAGAACCCGCCGACGATGCTGTGACTCCGGAGACCGACCCCACCGAAAATCAAACGCAGACGACCAATCAGGAATGAGGAGTGTTGTGTTATGAAACTGGAACAACTCATTGAGGGCGTGCCCTATACGCTGGTACAGGGCAGCCTTGAGACCGAGATCGAGGACATCATCTATGACAGCCGGAAGGCCGCCCCGGGCAGACTGTTCGTCTGCATCGTCGGCACACAGCGGGACAGCCACGAGTTCGCGGCGGACTGCGTGAAAAACGGCGTCTGTGCGCTGGTGATCCAGCACGACATCGACCTTTCGGAGATGCCGGGCGTGACCGTCCTCAAGGTGGAGAGCAGCCGCTATGCAATGGCTCTGATGAGCGCGAACCTCTTCGGCAACCCGTCCCGCAAGATGACGATGATCGGCGTCACGGGCACGAAGGGCAAGACCACCACCACCCATATGATCAAGAGCGTTCTGGAAGCCGCAGGCCGGAAGGTCGGCATGATCGGCACGAACGGCATCTACTTCATGGGTCACCACAAGGAGACGGCCAACACCACCCCCGAAAGCTACGAGCTGCAAAAGACCTTCCGGGAGTTCCTCGACGCGGGCTGCGACACCGCGTTGATGGAGGTTTCCAGTCAGGGCTTGATGATGGACCGCGTTGCAGGCGTGCACTACAATGTGGGCGTGTTCACCAACCTGTCGCCCGACCACATCGGCCCGGGCGAGCACAAGACCTTCGAGGAATACCGCAGCTGGAAGGGACAACTCTTCAAACGCTGTGATATCGGCGTTGTCAACATCGACGACGAGAACACCGAGGCTCTGCTGGAGGGTCATACCTGCCAGCTGGTGACCTACGGCCGTCACGAGAAGGCTGATTACTGTGCAGGCAGCTATGAGCTGCTCCGCACCCACGATTTCCTCGGCGTGCAGTTCCATGTGTCCGGCAAGGACGACATGGACGTCAAGGTCAACATGCCCGGTGAGTTCAGCGTTTACAACGCACTGGCGGCTCTGGCCGTTGGCAAGGTGCTGGGTCTGCCGGATTCCGCCATCCACGAGGGTCTGGGCAAGTGCGTCGTCAAGGGACGTGTCGAGCTTGTCCCCATCAGCAAGAAGTTCACCATCCTGCTGGACTACGCCCACAACGAGGTCTCCACCGAGAGCCTGCTGACGACCCTGCGTGCGTATAACCCCCATCGTCTGGTGGTAGTGTTCGGCTGCGGTGGCAACCGTTCTAAGCTCCGCCGCTACGGAATGGGTGAGATTTGCGCAAAGATGGCCGACTTCTCCATCCTGACCGAGGACAACAACCGCTTCGAGAAGGTCGAGGACATCATCGCCGACATCCGCGTCGGCATGGAAAAGGGCAACCCGGACGCGAAGTTCGTGGAAATTCCCGACCGTCTGGACGCGCTCCACTACGCCGTTGACCACGCTCAGCCCGGCGACCTCATCGCCGTCATCGGCAAGGGCCACGAGACCTATCGTGACCGCCTCGGCGTCAAGACCCCCTTCCTCGAGCGTGAACTCCTCGAGGAGTACGCCCAGCAGATCGGGCTGGAGTAAAGATGGGACTTCTGGAGGTAAGCGGACTCTCGCTTGAGATTCTGGAAGGGCTTTCCTACCGCTCGAAGCTGGGAAAATCGCTGAAAAATAATTTGAATGCGTTCCCGAAAGAAGAGCTTCTCGCGGATGCGATTTCTGCGGCAGAATGGATGGATATGAACGAGGCTCTCTCGGAGGTGGCGATCGACTATCGCATCAAGTCGGAGGAATCCATCCGGTCAAAGTATGAGCGATACTATCCCGACCGTCCGGTCATGAAAACCTTCAACGATATTTTGGGCTTTCGCTCCTGCTGTGATGATTACCGGGAAGTGCTTGCGCTGTCTCTGCCGCAATTCAAGGTAGTGGATATGTCGCAGGGAAAGGCCCGGGACGACGGTTATCGCGGAGTGCATCTGTATTATCAGCCGGATAATTTTCACTACCCGATCGAATTGCAGTTCAACACGCTGTATGACCGCCAGCTGAACAATTGGCTGCACGACTATCTTTACAAGAAAGCCTATCCGGGAACGATCGGGCAGCTCATGCGGCAGGAATATGAACATGGAAATATTCGAGATGCAGTCTCATTTGAGGAGGTGCTGAAGGATGTGCTATCTGGTTGCGAAAAATAAAAACGCACATGGAAGCTACGCGCTGAAAACAAGTCACGGTGCACATTTGGTGGAGCTGAAAAAAGCTCTCAACCGGGATGCAGTTCCGAAAGGGATTCAGCTGGTTACCATCAGCCGCCCGAATGCTTACGGAGAATATGCACCGTATCATATTGTAGCGGACGAAGAGGAATTCGTTCGCACCGTAAAAAAGCTCTGCCAATAATTTTTTGATTTTGCTTCTTTCCGCCGCCCGGCATGGCCGGGCGGCTATTTTTGTGCGGGGCATTCCGGGTGGTTCTGGGGGAAGCGGTACAAACTTTCATAACACCCAATTTTTGACGGAATAGGTGTAAATTCTTGGCGAGTATTGCCGTTGCACACAAGACGGTTTTCGGCTATACTGTTGACTTAGCTGAAAATAATTGCCCGCCGGAAAGCGGGCAGAGAGTGTGAAAGTCAAAGGGAGGTATTCCTACGAAATATCTGTTTCAGTTTGCGCGCATCCTCGCGTTCTGTTTTCTGGGCGAGATCTTGCACGCGGTGCTTCCGCTGCCCATCCCGGCCAGCATCTACGGCCTGATTTTGCTGCTGCTTGCGCTTCGGCTTGGCATCGTCAAGCTGGAGGACGTCAAGGAGGTCGGCGTGTTTCTGACGGGCATCTTCCCGCTGCTGTTCGTCCCGGCGGCGGCTGGCGTCATGGAGCTGTGGGCGGAGATGGGGGACATGCTGCTTCCCATCATCATTTCCATCATTCCGGTGACGGTGCTGGTGCTCGTCACGGCCGGACATACCACGCAGGCGTTGGTGCGCCGCAAGAACAACAAGGAGGCAAGCCATGACGGAGCTGCTGAATGATTTTCTCGCTGGCTCGGCGGCATGGGGCGTTCTGCTGACGCTAGCTGCCTTTGCGCTGGGAACGCTCATCAACAAGGTGACCGGAAAGGCCATCTTTAACCCGCTGCTGCTGGGCAGCATCTTTGTCATCATCCTGCTCAGCGTGCTGAAAATTCCCTACGCCGACTACAAGGCCAGTGCTGCCCCGGTCAACTACCTGCTCCTCCCGGCGACCATCAGTCTGGCGATCCCGCTGTACGAAAAATGGGACTTGCTCAAGGAGAACGCCGCCGCCATCATCGCGGGTATCTCGGTGGGCACGCTCGTCAGCCTTGGAAGTGCGCTGGCACTGGCACTGGCTCTTGACCTGACGCAGGAGCAGTACGCGACCCTTCTTCCGAAGTCGGTCACGACGGCCATCAGCATGGACGTTGCCGCCGAGCTGGGCGGCATCGCGGCTCTGACGGGTGCGATCGTCATCCTGACAGGCATTGCGGGAAACCTGCTGGCCGAGTCGGTCTGCAAAATTTTCCACATCACCGACCCCATCGCGAAGGGTGTCGGCATTGGTACTTCGGCGCACGCCGTCGGTACGAGCCGCGCGTTGCAGATGGGCGAGGTCGAGGGCGCAATGAGCGGCCTGTCCATCGCGGTGGCAGGTGTTCTCACCGCCGTCCTTTGCCCGGTGTTCGTCAATCTGATCCACTGAAATTATCATCTAAGAAGGACTCTTTTAAGAAAGGCTCTTTCTGCACCTCCGGGCAAATGACCGGAAGCAGAAAGAGCCTTTTTGTCGTTGTGACGTCAATCCAAATCGTGCCGTTTACAGAACCGTTTACTGACCCAATACATGCCGCCCCAGATGAGGATGGCGAGGATGAGGTAGAGCGGATTTTTCAGCGAGCTGACGAGGGACTGGCCGAAGATCGCCATCATGCCGACCATGACGCCCTTGCCGAGGATGACGGTGACGAGATAATGCCGCTCGTCCATGTCCGAGATGCCGAAGGCGAGGTGCATGAAGGAGGTCGGGGTGAAGGGCAGGACAGCCAGCATGAAAAGGGACGCTGTATCGAAATGGTTCACCCACTGCTGCACCTTTTCCAGCTTCGGGAAGCGGCAGGCGAATTTCCAGAAGAATTTCCGGACGATGCGCCGCCAGAACAGGAACATCACCGAACCGCCGATGGCAACGCCGATCCAGCTGTACAGAAAGCCGAGGATGCCGCCATGCGCGGCGACATTGAGCGCGACGATGGCAATGAGGGGGAGCGGCGGAAAAAACGACTCCACCATCGCCAGCAGAATGGGCGCGACAGGCCCAAGACCCTCGAAGCTGCTGAGCAGCGACTCCCAAAATTCCAGCGTTCCCAGCTGGTGGATCCATGTGGCAAGCAAACCCTGCATCGTCTCTTCCATCCCTTCATTTTACAGCATCCTATGCCGATAGTATATCCAGATTCTATGACATGCGTGTGAATAAACTTAAACTTTTTTTATACTCTCGCGCGGTCCTGTTCTTTCATACGATTCAGCGGGGGTGTTTCCTGCACAAAAGGGGAAATTTATTTTTGTTTTTGCTCCTCGGCCTGCTTTTCAGCACGCTGACGGATGCGCTCGAGCTGCTGGGCACGCTGTCGATTCCAGCGTTCCAGAGACTCGGCGTCGGGGATCTGGGTGCAGCGGGCAAAGCTCCAATGCAGACCGTCCCGGCGGGACAGCTTATACCGCTGGAAAACACCCTGCGATGCTTCATTGTCGCCGCCTGCACAGTGCGGGCACTGCGCCAGCGTATACCAGCTGTTGCTGCCCTTTTTCAGCCAGATGTCATCCGGCGTCAGGGAGCTTCCGCAGACCGGGCAGCTGGCCGTGCTGATGGTGGGGTCGACCCGCCAGGTGTACTGCTCCACATAGCCCCGGAACACGGTGAAGTCCCGATAATCGCCGGGCTGCGGACAGAGGCTCTGACGGAGAGACTCGTCCTCGGTCGGATAGACGGCCAGACCCTCCCGGAGGTTCAGCTTCCGGCAGACGTCAGCGGTGTAGAGGGTGTCGGACAGCGCGTCATGGAAGGGACGGTCCATCGGGATGCCCATTCGGGTGACGACGCTTTCCAGTGTCATTCCCTCGCCCTCCTTGCGGGGATGTTCCCGCAGAAAGACCTGCTGCAAATCGTACCAGACAGTCGGGCGGGACTCGTCGAGGTTGCAGAGGAAGAGGTTCTGCTTGAGCACGGGCACGTCGTCCATGCCCCACTCGGCGAATTCGGCGTCCGGGCCGCACCACTGCATGAAGCGGCGGAGTCCCTGCACGATGGGTTCGCCGCGGTCAAGGTCGGCCTGCGTCAGTCCGGTCACCTTGGCGATGTGGTGCTGCAATTTCCGGAAGATGCGGGGACGAAGGTGGATGGAGAAGGTATCCAGAACCTTCGCGTCCTCGTCGATTTTCACCGCGCCAATCTCGATGATCTCGCCCCGGAAGGTCTGCTGAACACCGTGATAGTTGAAGGTGTACGGCTGGTAGCCGATGTTCCACTCCAAATCAAATAAAACTAGGTTGCGCTGTGGCATTTGTGTCGTCCTCTCAGTCCAAGATAAACTTCTCTATGGCCTCTGCAACGCCATCGTGGTTATTGTCGGCGGCGGTGACGTAATCGGCCACAGCCTTAACAGGCTCTTCGGCGTTCTGCATCGCGACGCCCACACCCGCGAAGGAGATCATCGAACGGTCGTTCAGGCCGTCGCCGCAGGCCATCAGATTGTCCCGGGTCAGGCCCATCCGGTCGAGCAGAGCACTCAGGCTGGCATCCTTTGCCACGCCCAGAGGAACGGCCTCGATGAAGAAGGGGCTGGACGGGAACAGGCCAAGCTGCCCCTCAAACCGCTTCTGTCCGAGGGCGCAGACTTCGTCCCGGCGAGCGGGGTCGAGGGTGATGAGCATCTTGCTGATGGGGTAGTCCACATAAGAAGCAAGGTCGTCGACCTTGATCATCGGGAGCTTGCAGGTGAAGCCCTCCCGAGCCGCCCATTCGTCCTCCGGACGCTCGGTCACGACGCCCTCATTATTATAGGTAACAATAGCGACGTCCTGCTCGGCCGCGAACTGGCACAGCTCCGGGATGAACTTTGCGTCCAGCTGACGCTGATAGAGCGTCTCGCCCGTGCCGCAGTCGACGATGCAGCCGCCGTTATAGGACAGGATGCAGCCGCCCTTTTTGTCCAGTCCGAGATCCTTTGCCAGCGGCGAGATGCCCGCCGTGGGTCGGCCGGAGGCCAATACGATGGTGACGCCCTTCTTTGCGGCGGCATCCAGAGCCGCACGGGTGCGGGGCGTGACCTCCTTCTGGTCGTTCGTTAAAGTGCCGTCCAAATCCAGAGCCAGCACCCGAATCTTTGATGTTTCCATATCTTCCTCACTTCTCTGCCGGAAGCCCGGCGTTTGTGTGTTTTTGGCATGTTCTCTTCTATTGTACAATGAACGCCGGGTCGGTTGCAACCCTTCGGAAAGGCTTTCCGGAAAAAATTTAAAACAGAGCGGACAAAAACAGAGTTTGTTCGGATATACAAACGGTAGTTTGCCATAAAAAACACATAGGGATAGCGTTTTCTAACTACTTTCTGTAACAAGTTCATAGATATTAACATTGCGAAATCCTCTTGAGAATTTCAAAAACCGTGTTATAATAGCCGCAGAAACATCCATTGCAAGATGTCAAAATAAAAACTATATCGAAGAAAGAGGTAGGAAGTTACTATGGTTGATATGAAGAAGGTTGCTCTGTTCGTTGGCGGCGTTGTGTTCGGTTCTGCTGGCTTCAAGGTTCTGGCAAGCAAGGACGCCAAGAAGGTCTACACCCAGACCACCGCAGCTGTCCTGCGCATGAAGGACTCCACCATGGAGACCGTCAACAAGGTCCAGGAGCAGGCTGGCGACATTCTGGCCGATGCAAAGGCTATCAACGAGGCTCGTGCTGTTGAGGCTGCTCAGGAGGTCATCGAGGACGCTGCTGAGGAGACTGCTGAAGCTGAGAAGGCTGAATAAGCATTCGCACTGCGTGAGCCGCCTTCGGGCGGCTCTTTTAAATGTAAAAGATACCTAGAAGGAACGATTTTCTATGAAATGTACGATTTTACATGAAAGCCGCGGCCGGATGCGCGTCCATGTCTGCTCTGTCCGCATGACGCTGCACCGGGCGGATGTGCTCGAAGCCTATCTGAATCACCACGACGCCATTGAACATGCGACCGTCTACGAGCGCACGGGCGACGTCGTTGTCTGCTATAAGGGAAGCCGCAAGGACATCATCTCGGTGCTGAGCGGCTACAAGTTCGACGTGCAGGAGTACGACGCACTGGTGACCTCGGCCGACAGCCGGAAGATCAATCAGGAATATCAGGAGAAGATGTTCGACCTCGTGGCAGGCCGGGTATTCCGCAAGCTGTTCCTGCCCGCACCGCTGGCGGCGGCTTACACGGTCTATCGCTCGCTGGGCTTTGTCTGGAAGGGAGTCAAGTGCCTGCTGAACCGGAAGCTCGAGGTCGAGGTTCTGGACGCGCTGTCCATCGGCGTTTCCATCCTGCGCGGCGACTACGGCACGGCAGGCTCGGTCATGTTCCTGCTCAACCTCGGCTCGCTGCTGGAGGAGTGGACGCGCAAAAAGAGCCTTGACGACCTCGCACGGAGCATGGCTCTGAACGTCGACAAGGTCTGGATCCGTTCGCAGGGCACGGAGGTCCTCGTTCCGCTGACGAAGGTGAAGCCCGGCGACGAGATCGTTGTCCGTTCGGGCAACATGATCCCGCTGGACGGCACGGTCATCGAGGGTGAGGCCATGGTGAATCAGGCCGCTCTGACCGGAGAGTCCATGCCGGTACGGAAGGCCGTCGGCCTGACCGTTTACGCTGGCACGGTCGTCGAGGAGGGCGAGTGCGTCTTTACCGCGACTGCCGAGGGCGGCGCAAACCGTTACGACAAGATCGTTTCGATGATCGAGGAGTCCGAGAAGCTCAAGTCCAGCACCGAGAACCGCGCACTGCAGCTGGCGGACAAGCTGGTCCCGTGGTGTCTGGCGGGTACGGTGGCGACTTACGCTCTGACCCGGAACGTCACCCGCGCTATCTCCATCCTGATGGTCGACTTCTCCTGCGCACTGAAGCTGTCCATGCCGCTGGCCGTTCTGTCCGCCATGCGGGAGTGCGGCAGCTACCACATCACCGTCAAGGGCGGCAAGTACCTCGAGACGCTGGCAAAGGCTGACACCATCGTGTTCGATAAGACCGGCACGCTGACCCGTGCGACCCCGAAGGTCGTCGAGGTCGTCCCGTTCTCCGGCTGTGACGAGCGCGAGGTCCTTCAGCTGGCCGCCTGCCTCGAGGAGCACTTCCCCCACTCGATGGCGAACGCCGTTGTCCGTGCCGCCAAGGAGCAGGGCATTTCCCACGAAGAGATGCACTCCGAGGTGGAGTACATCGTCGCCCATGGCATCGCAAGCCGGGTCGGTGGCGAGCGGGTCGTCATCGGCAGCCACCACTTCGTCTTTGAGGACGAGCACTGCACCATCCCGGAGGGCGAGCAGGAGAAGTTCGATTCTCTCCGCCCCGAGTATTCGCACCTGTACATGGCCGCATCCGGTCAGCTGGTGGGCGTCATCTGCATCGCTGACCCGCTCCGTCCCGAGGCCGCTTCTGTTCTGCGTCAGCTGCGGAAGCTGGGCATCACCAACACCGTCATGATGACGGGCGACAGTGACCGCACTGCCGCTGCCATCGCAAAGCAGGTCGGCGTCAATCACTACTTCGCTGAAGTCCTGCCCGAGGACAAGGCTGCATTCGTTCAGAAGGCCAAGGCCGAGGGGCACACCGTTGTCATGATCGGCGACGGCATCAACGATTCGCCCGCACTGTCTGCGGCCGATATCGGCATCGCCATCAACTCCGGTGCAGCCATTGCCCGCGAAATTGCCGATATCACCATCAAAGCCGACAGCTTGGAAGAGCTGGTCGTCCTCAAGACCATTGCGAACGGCCTGCAGCGTCGTGTCCACTCGAACTACCGC
>CAVJGY010000008.1:0-20466 GCA_963648915.1 Acutalibacteraceae bacterium
TATGAAGTATTCAACAAAGTTAAGCGATGCCGTCCATGTACTTGCACTTATCGCAATCAATCAGGACGATTTTGATTTGAGCAGCACCTCCATTGCGGTCAGTGTTCAGACGAATCCCGGCTACGTCCGGCAAATTATGATGAAGCTGCGGCAGGCAGGCTTGATGTCCAGTGTGGCAGGCCATGTAAAACCGGCTCTTGCAAAACCGGCAGAGCAAATCTCCCTGCTGGACATTTACAAAGCCGTTGAGGGCGAGAAACCGCTTCTGCATCTGGACACTCATACAAACCCGGAGTGTGGGGTGGGTGTAAACATTCAGCTGGCGTTGCAGGAATATTATAACAGGGTTCAGCAGGATGCAGAAGATTCCATGCGCAAGATCTCGCTCCAAGATATCATCCACAGTTTTGAGGAGCGGACTCGTTCTGCTTCACTTTGAAAAGAGCTTTACAGAAACGAAAAAGAGACTGCAAATGCAGTCTCTTTTTCGTTTCGCTTTTCAATTTTCAGTTCTGCGAGCTTGCGCTGTGATAGATGCCGAAGCTATTATCCGGCTCGGGCATTTTCACTTTCGACGCCCGGTCATTGACGGCGAATGCGATAGCGGCCATTGCCGCCAGCACCCCCGCAATGATGAGCCATTTTACAAAATCAGGGAGCTTTTTCATTACTCAGATTCCTTTATCTCTTACTGCGGGCGGCAGCGTTTCCGCGCCCGCTTGAGCAGGTCAGCCGCTTCTGCGGCGGTGGGCTGTGCGACCCACGCCGGGCGAGAACCTGCACCCGCTCCGGTGCTGCCCGATTCGGCAAAGCCTGCCAGATCGGTGTCCGTCCGGTCATGCCACGGCGAGAATCCATCCGGGGAGATGTGTGCCCCCAAGCGGCAGTCGATGACGGTCGTCTTTCCGGTGGGACGCCACGGACGACCCAAGTAGACCGAACCTGCCGGGCAGTCCGAGACGAAATCGCAGTCCCAGAACACGAAGCCCAGTCCGTCGGCACTGCCCGAGGGCGCGGTGACGTAGCTGTGCGGGATGTTGTTGTTCACGGTGCGGATGGTGCACTGCTCAAAGAGGGCGTCTGCACCGCCGAAGATGAAGTCGATATCGCCCGCGATGGTGCAGTTCTGATAATACTGCGCGGTCGGGCGGCGGGGCGACAGGTAACGCGGGCCAAGAAAACCGTCCTTCTCCCGCTCCTTTTCGGGGAGCGGTGCGCAGAAGAGGGTATCCTGATTGCCCAGCAGGGTCACGTTCTGGAACACGGCCTGCGTCACATCGACATAGGCCGCTACCGCCTGTCCGACCATGCTGCCCGGGCCTGCATCGTTCTCGATCGTCAGGTCTTCCACCGTCAGCTTTTCGCCGCTGAAAAAGGCGGTATAGCTGCGGAAGGTGTGGGTCGGGCGTCCATCCGGATGGGGCAGCTTGCCGCCGTCGCCCCAGACCAGCTTGGTCTTATCCTGTCCTGCGCCCTTCAGGGTGAGCTGACGCTTTTCGCAGACCAGCTTCTCCCGGTAGATGCCCGGTGCAAGCTCGATCTCCGCCTCGGTATCATAAGGCACGGCGTTCACCGCCTCGGTCAGGGTGGTGAACTGGCCGCTGCCATCTTTTGCAACTCGGATGTATAACATAATAACCCTCTCAGTCTCTCTTCGTTCGACGCAAATTGCAGGCTGTACCGCCATGTTATCGAACCAGACTTCATTATAACGAGTCTCTATGAACATTTCAACCATTTTCCAGCCGGAGAACGGCGGCGGTGATGTCATCCGGACGGCCTGTTTTCTCCGCCCGGGTACGTGCCATCTCGACCAGCGTTTTCGCCAGCTTTTCCGGCGGGTCGCCCGCCGCCGCACTCAGCTCCAACTGCTGCTTGACCCACTCTGTGCCGTCCACCAGCAGGCCGTCCGACACCAGTACCGCGTAATCTCCGGCGGCAAGGTGCACCATCCGGCTCTGCCCGTTCACGCCGCCCAGGATCCCCATCGGCAGGCTGACGTCCCCCACCGTTCTCGCCCGTCCGCCATGGACGAGGAAGCCCGGCGCAGCACCCGCTTTGAACAAGCGCGCCGTTCCGGTGTAGAGGTCGACGCTGATGAGGTCAAGGGTCGCGCCGCTCTCTTCATCGCTTTTGAGGGCCAGTGCCACATTTACGAGACGTGCGGCTAGCTCTGCGGTAAAGCCCGCCTTCAGAAGCCGTGCAGTCAGCTCGGCGGCAAGGTTGCCGTCCACTGCCGCCGGACGGCCTGTCCCCATGCCGTCGCAGAGGATCATCTGTGCCGCCGCAGGGCTACAGAACTGCTGAACGGCATCGCCCGAGATGCTCCCCCGTGCCGCCGTTCCCGCCGTGCCGAACACGACCCGGAGGGCGGGCTTTTCGCAGAAGAGAAGGGTCGTCATTCCCTTGCAGGAGAGCACCTGCGGTGCTTCAAAACTGCGCCGACAGATCCGCCCGACCTCCTGCGCCAGTGCGGACAACTCCGCCCCGGAAAAGCGGGTGCGGGGCAGTGTGACCGCCGCCTTTGTCCGCCCTAAATCGTCCAGCGTGACAGCGCACTCCATCGGCGGTGCGCCCAACGTCGAAAAGAACGCCGCCACCCGGTCGGACTTATACGGCTCGGGGTTGCCCGGCCTTCCCAGCTGCTCGCTGAGCACGCCCAGTGCATCCGCGACCGCGCTGTACTGCTCGGTCAGGGCGGCGCGCATGGACTCCGAGTGGAGGTGTGCTTCCTTCCGGCTTCGATAGAGGGCAAACGAACGGTTGACCGCCGCACAGAGTGCCGCCGGGTGGATGCACCGGGACAGCGTTCCGGGCAGGTCTGCGGGGTTCAAATGCCCCTGCTGTTCGAGGAGCGGTTTCAGGCTTTCCAGCCCGGAAAGAAGTGTCTCGTATTCCTGCTTCCAGCAGACCTCCTGACGCCCACAGTTGAAGCAAAGGGTGTCGTGGGTGTTGTCGATGACCCAGCGGAAATCCTCACAGCGGCGCGGCAGAGCGTCGTAAACGTCGTTGACCGTCTCGGCCAGCGAAGATAAACTTTCGGCCACCGCTTCCAGCCGGGTCGCCGCCGCCGACAATCGCGGCCGCTGGGCGGGGTCGTCCGTAGGCTCTTCGGGCGAGGGCGGGGCAAGCCAGCCGCCCGGCATCACCCCGACGGCCAGCATCCCCAGCCCAAGGCTGAACAGCGTCCCGAAGGCATTCTGTACCGACTGGATACAGAGAACGCCCGTCACGCAGCCGCCTGCATAGGCCGCAAAGCTTTCGATGCGTCGTCCCGGTGTGAGGACGACAGCGGCGGCTGTTGCGCAGGAAAGCCCTGCCGCGGCCGGAGCAAGGGCGGGATCTGCCCCGCAGAGTGCGGCCGCTGTCACGCCCGAAAAGGCCAGAGCTTCTTTTCCCTGTCCCCGGCAGCAGAGAAACACCTCTGCCGCCGCGCAGACGGCCACGCCGGGTGAGATGTACCACAGAGAAACGCCGCCCAGTGCCGCCGCTCCCGCCGCGCAGACCAGAAGCGTACCGAAGCCGGGCTTTTCGGGCGGAAAGCGTCGAAGCCCCAGCCCAATTCCTGCCGCCAAAAGTGCGTCTGCGCCGCAGAAGAGCACTAATTCCAGCCCGCCTGCCTTGAAAAAGCAGAGAGACCCCGCCACCAGTGTACCGCATCCTGCAAGAAAGGCCGGAAATACTCGCTTCGGCCAGCACCATCGCGCGGCGACAGCCGCGCCGACGGCACAAATCAGGCAGATGCTCCGGAGGGAAAGCTCCCCGAAGCTGTGGAGCAATATCCCCAGTACCGCACCCGCCGCACAGGGCGCGAAGCAGTCCTCCGCAAAGCCCAGAGTCAGCCCCAGCCCGAACGGAAACAGCACCTCGTACAGCATCGCCCAGCCGCCCGCAAACCCAACGAGCAGTGCCCCGCCCCGCCGCAGCAGCGGGCGGATGGCCGCACGGGAGGTCAGTGCCGCCGCCATCGGATGCGGATAGAGCTTCGACGATTCCAGCATGAAAAAATCCCCGCTTTCCGGCGGGGACTTTTCCTCTTTTGTTCTGTTTCCCGCGCCTGTCGCATATACTTTAGCGCAGACCGCGCGCGGTTTTTGGGAGCATTCGCAGAAGCATCAAAATAGCATGGAAATCAGCAGAAATACCGAACTTCTCCAAAGAAGTTCTTCCATTTTGCGATGACCTCTTCGCTTCTCGCCTCAATGATCGCCATAATGTTTCGCAAAACACGCGGCGGGATGTTGGAATTGTTATGACAGAGATAGCATTTTCCTGCCCGCGTGATCCAAATTTTTGTCGCATTGCTGCTGGGTGACCCCTGCGAGACATGGACATGGATCGGTTCAAGCGGGTCATTTTCGTTCGCCCAGAAATAGACCCAGTACGAACCGATTTTAAAAACCTGCGGCATTCTCGACTCCTCCTTCTTTGGAGAATTGCAAAATGAGATGTGCCGTCGATTCGATGAATTTCTGGTAGCGTTCAATTTCCGCCGGGGAAAAGCCGTCGACCTGCTCCCATGTGTAATCCGGGAGATAGCAGACCGCCGAATGGAAGCAGTCCTTTGCATCCGGCTTTTCCAGATAGACCTTGACCCGTCCATCCGGAAGCATTTCGGAATGGACGATTTCCGTGTTATCATCCAGCGTCATAAACGGATACATCATAGAGACCACCTCCACAGTCTGTTGCAGGATTATTTAGCCGTTCAGCTTCTCGATAGCGGCCTTGACGCGGGCGAGGGTCGTCTCGCGGCCCATCATGCAGGCGAGGTCAGTGCCGCCGCCGGGGGTGCGCTGCTTGCCGGAGAGGGCGATGCCCAGCGGGTAGAGCAGCCAGCCGTTCTTCTTGCCCAGTTCCTCGGCTTTGGCCTTGCAGGCGTCAAACACGGCGTCACGGTTGGTGAAGTCCAGAGCCTCATCGCTCAGAACGGGCAGCAGGGCCTCCAGAGCCTCTTTTGCGGTCTCCGGGGTGGTCTTCTGCTTCTTGTTGGCATACAGGCTGACGTCATACTCGGGCATTGCGTCGAAGAAATCCAGCTGCTCGGGAATTTCGCCCAGAACCTCGCAGCGAGGCTGCAGGTTTGCGCAGAGGAGCTTCTTGTCGATGGAGGTGTGAACCGCCTGATCGATCCAAGGCTCAGCCTTCTTCAGGAAGTCCTCGGGAGACAGGCGGCGGATATACTCAGCGTTGATGGCGCGGAGCTTGAGCGGGTCGAAGATAGCCGGAGACTTGGAGATGCCTGACGGCTCCCAAATCTTCACCAGCTCCTCGAGGGAGAAGATCTCCTGCTCAGCGTACTCGCCCTTGGGACTCCAACCCAGCAGGCAGATATAGTTCAGGATGGCCTCGGTCAGGAAGCCCTTCGCGACCAAATCCTGATAGCTTGCGTCGCCGTTGCGCTTGGACAGCTTATTCTGTGCATCCTTCATGACGGGCGGGCAGTGGATATAGGTGGGGATGTCCCAGCCGAACGCCTGATACAGCAGATTGTACTTCGGGGTGGAGGACAGATACTCACTGCCACGGATGACGTGGGTGATGCCCATCAGGTGGTCGTCGACGACGTTCGCGAAGTTGTAGGTCGGCATACCGTCGGTCTTGATGAGGATCTGGTCGTCCATCTCGCTGTTGTTGACCTCGATATGGCCGTAGACCACATCATCGAAGCCGGTCACGCCCTCGCGGGGGATCTTCTGGCGGATGACATACGGCTCACCAGCGGCCAGACGCTTCTTGACCTCTTCCTCGGGCAGGTCGCGGCAGCAGCCGTCATAGTGGGTCATCTC
Organism: Acutalibacteraceae bacterium; assembly: GCA_963648915.1. GTDB lineage: Bacteria > Bacillota > Clostridia > Oscillospirales > Ruminococcaceae > Faecalibacterium. The sequence goes on from CAVJGY010000008.1 coordinate 5,790, forward strand.
GCCGTTTGCGCGCTGCTCGGCGTGCAGAGCCTCCAGACGCTCCTCAGTGCAGAAGCAGTAATAGGCCTTGCCCTCGGCGACCAGCTGCTCTGCATACTGCTTGAACATGCCCATCCGCTCGCTCTGGACATACGGTCCGACCGGGCCGCCGATGTCCGGGCCTTCGTCCCAGATGAGGCCCGTCTCGCGCAGGGTGTTATAGATCACGTCCACTGCACCCTCGACGTAACGGCCCTGATCGGTGTCCTCGATGCGGAGGATGAATGTGCCGTCCTCGTGCTTTGCCATCAGGTAGGTGTACAGAGCCGTGCGCAGGTTGCCAACGTGCATATAGCCCGTGGGCGACGGCGCAAAACGGGTGCGAATGTGATTGCTCGGCATATAAAAACGCTCCTTTTATCAGTCATATCATAATAAGCAAAAAATTGCGGATAGCTATGTTTAGTTTAGCGGTTTGGCCGGGGTTTGTCAACTGCGGGAAAGCATCTGGACGCACAAACACCCCCGGCATCCTTTGCAGGCGTCGGGGGTGTTCGTTATGGAGGAGGTCTTAGGTCAAATCTTCACCATTGGAGGCGATGACTTTCTGATACCAATCGAAGCTGTCCTTTTTCAGGCGTTTGCCGTCGCCTGTGCCGTCGTCCTGATAATCCACATAGACAAACCCGTAACGCTTTGCCATCTCGCCCGTAGAGGCGGAAACAAGGTCGATACAGCCCCACGGCGTATAACCCATCAGGTCAACGCCGTCCTCTTCGACTGCCTTCTTCATCTGCTCGATGTGCGCACGCAGATAGTCGATGCGGTAGCTGTCGTGGATGCTTCCATCGGCCTCCACAGCATCCTTTGCGCCCAGACCGTTCTCCACGACGAAGAGCGGCTTCTGATAGCGGTCATACAGCCAGTCCAGCGACATCCGGAGGCCAACGGGGTCGATCTGCCAGCCCCACTCGCTGGTTTCGAGGTAGGGGTTCTTGACACCGGACATCATGTTGCCCGCCTGTGCCTGACCTGTCGTCGGGTCGGCGGCGGCACAGCTGGACATATAGTACGAGAAGCTGATGAAATCCACTGTGCCCGCCTTCAGGTCGGCCTTTTCCTGTTCGGTCAGGGTCAGGGTGACACCCTCCCGCTCATACTTCTTGAGCTGATAGGACGGGTAATAGCCGCGTGCCTGCACGTCACAATAGAAGTAGCAGCCGTTGGATTTCAGCCACGCACTCAGGACATCCGCCGGGTTGCAGGTGGCCGGATAGACGCAGTTATAGGCGATCATGTTGCCGACCTTGTTCTCCGGGTCGATGCTGTGCAGCAGTTGAACGGCGCGTGCACTGGCGAGGAGCTGATGCTTGCCGACGTTTGCAATGGTCTGCGGGTCTTTTGTAGCGACGGCGCACTCCATCCACGGGGTGACCTCCATGACGTTGATCTCATTGAAGGTGAGCCAGTATTTGACTTTGCCCTTGTACCGCTCGCCGATGGTTTTCACATAGCGGAGGTAGCAGTCGATGGCGCGTTCATCCGCCCACGAACCCCAACGGTTCGCCAGACCCACGGGCGTTTCGTAGTGGGAGATGGTGACGAGCGGCTCGATGCCCTGCGCGTGCAGCTCGTCGAACACCGAATCGTAAAATGCCAGACCTGCTTCGTTGGGCGTTTCCTCATAGCCCAGCGGGAAGATACGACTCCAATTGATGCTCATGCGGAAGCACTTGAAGCCCATCTCGCCCATGAGGGCGATGTCCTCTTTGTAGTGGTGATAGAAATCGCTGGCACGGTGGGAGGGGTAATCATAGCCCTCGAATGCGCCAACTTCTGCACCTTCCGGTTTATCGAACAAGAACATCATCTGTTCGTTCACTGCACCCTCCGGCGTTTTGTAGGTCACGTTCCGCATTTTGGCGCGAGAACCGCGGGTGCAGCAGTCGGCACTGCTCACACCCTTGCCGTCGGCATCCCAGCCGCCCTCAAATTGGTTGGCCGCTGTTGCACCGCCCCAGAGGAAATCCTTTGCAAATCCTGCCATTTTCTTCTCCATTTCTTCTTATCATAAATCGGGCAGAGCAGCGTTTCTGCCCTGCCCATGCCTGTTAAGCTTCTTCGGGATTCTTCTTGAATTCTGCCTTCATCATGATATAGCTTGCAATAAAGGCCACGACCATCGCAACGACCGCGCCGATGCAGACCCAGATAAAGCCGCTCATGCTGCCCTCGCCGATGTATCCGGGCAGAGCCAATAAGCCGGACGTACCCATAACATAGCACTTTGCACCGCCCAGACCACAGATCAGGCCGCCGATGCCGCCGCCGATCATGGCTGCGTACAGGGGCTTCTTATAGCGCAGGCTGACGCCGTACAGAGCCGGCTCGGTAATGCCCATCAGACCAGAGACACCAGCGGAGAGGGTCAGAGCCTTGGTGTCCTCATTCTTGCTTGCCAGACAGGTCGCAAGAGCGGCTGCACCCTGTGCGGCGTTGGAGACCAGCATACCGGGCATCATGGCACTCTCATAACCGTTGACATAGAAGTTCAGGCCGAACAGACTGCCCAGTGCGTAATGCATACCGGTCATGACCAGCAGCGGGCTGAATGCGCCCCAAATTGCGGTGACGAGCCAGCCTGCATACTGCTGCATCACGCTGAACACTGCCGTCAGACCCTTTACGATGATCGTACCCAGAGGGCCGACTGCAACGAATGCGATGACTGCACCGCAGAACAGGGTGAGCAGCGGAGCAATGAAGATGCGGACAACTTTCGGGATGTACTTGTTGAAGAACTTGTCGAAATAAGACATCGCCCACACACTCAGGATGATGGGGACGGGGTTGTTGGTGTAGTTCACCAGCATAACGGGCAGACCGAAGATGTGGAACGGCTCACGCGCCGCCACGATGCTGATGAAGGTCGGGTGCATCATGGCACCAGCCAGTGCCATTGCAAGGAACGGGTTGCTGCCGAATTTCTTTGCAGCCGTGTATGCGACCATGATGGGCATAAAGTACATGGGCGCATTGCCGAGGAAGTTCAGGAACACGCCCAAATCACTCTCTGCCGAAACGAGGCCGGAAAGGGTCAGCAGAGTATAGACCACGCTGAGCATACCGCCTGCAATGATGGCGGGAAGGATCGGGGTGAAGATGCCAGCCAGCGCATCCAGAACCGCGTTGAACCAGCCCTTCTTCTGGCCTTCCGGCTTCTTGTCCGAGGAAGCCGTCTCGTCCAGCTTGCAAATCTTCATGATGACATCATAGGGGAAGCTGACGTCCTGTCCGATGATGACCTGAAACTGACCGCCCTGATTGCGGACGCCGACAACGCCCTTGACGGCCTTGACCTTTGCTTCGTCTGCCTTGCTGTCGTCTGCCAGATTGAAGCGCAGACGGGTCGCGCAGTGGGTCAGAGCTGTGACATTCTCTTTGCCGCCCACGGCCTCGAGAATGGCTTCGCCCATCTTTTGATAATCCTGTGCCATTGAATTTTCCTCCTTGTCTCCTTCCAGACGGACGGTCAGCCGCCCACGGCTGAGTTCTGCCGCGGCGACGCCCTCCATCTGCTGGACTGCTTCGAGGTCGACCGCTCCGATATCCTTGACCGTCAGATAGAGTACGTTCCCCCGGGTCACTTCCCGGCTCACGTTTTCCTTTCCGCCGATCTTCGGATAGATGCTCTGTAAAAGTTCATCGGAAATCATAAGCGTTCAACCTCCACGTTCTATCATCACAGCCTGCGCGGGCCCTGCACAGGATCGATGCCAAATTTTGCGGGCGTACACTGCCCGGAATGAAAAAATCCGGAGCACGCTTTCGCACAGGAATGCAAACACTGCTCCTGTGAAAAAGCCTGCCCCGGATATCGCGTCTTTTCGACTGTCGCTCCAGAAAAAAGCTTGGATTATTTTGTTTCTTTGTCGCTGCGCTCATACACGCGCTGGACGTGCATGATGAGATACACGATCTCGTCGTCGCTGCAGGTCCAGTTCCATGTGGTCTTGAAGTAATCCACGATTTTGAGCACGCAGGTGTAAATTTCGGGATATTCCCGCATCAGGGTGCGGCGGAGCTGGTTCGTCACGTTCTCGCTGGGCGTTCCGGCCTCGAGCCGCTGGATGAGATACCGCAGATGTGCGGTGAAGCGGTTGTAGTTGTAGCTGTCCTTATCCAGCTTGAAATGCAGGCTGCTCTCGACGATGGAATCCACCTTGGAGATGATCTGCATACTCATCATCAGGCTGTGGATATTGCCGCCCTCGGCCTCTGCATTGATGAGGTGCATCGCGATGTTGACGACCTCGTTCTCCGGCAGGCTGCACCCGGTCTGCTCCCGCAGGATGTCCAGAGCCTCCTGTGCCAGAGCCGTCTCCTTCGGGTAGAGGTGCCGGACATCGTAGGCGATGGGGGTCGTCAGGTCGACGCCGTTTTTCAGCCGCTCCATCGCGAACTGCACATGGTCGGCCAGCGTGAAGGGCAGGTTCGGGTTCAGGCGGCAATCCAATTCGATCTCGGCTTGGTCGGAGATCTCCGCACAGGCCATCACGACCGACTGGGGCAGGTCCCGGATCATGCTCAGATACTTCGGGTCGACGTCGTAGAACGTCCGCTCGATCTTGGAAAGGTCGGTCAGCTCATAGGGCACGGGCGGAAAGCCGATGCCCTTTCCCAGCACGACGACCTGCTGTCCGGTGGAGTCCAGTGCCAGTGCCGCGCTGGTGTTGATTTTCTTGATGATCTGCACGACAGGGCACTCCTCTCTCCCAAAAGGACATAAAAAAACAGGACACGCATACACTTCACCCCTTAAAACCAGAAATCCCATTTTTAAGAAGTGAACAAGTTGCGCCTCCTGAGAGTATCGTCTTGTTTCTGCATAAAATTCTAGCACAGCGTTTTTCGCCCGTCAATCCGCATACCTGCCAAAAAATTTCCCGGAAATTTAGGCATTCGGCCAAGAGCGCGGGCGTTCCACTCCTCCCTTTTCCCGATGCTTTATTTTTCTTAAACTAATATATCACTTTTGCACAAATCTGATATATCAGTTCTGTGACATTCGACAAACTTCGACAAAAGGTATTTTCATTTGTGAAAAAGTGTGATAACCTTGTTCCGGTATATGACGCGCCATCGTCAAGATTCGGTATGAAAAAGAAAAGGAGAATCCCAACCATGCGACAAACTTTCAAAAAGGTCGTGTCCCTCGCATTGGCTGCAAGTCTGGTCGTCGGCACTGCACTGCCGACCCTTGCCGCCGCTGCACCCTCCATCGAGGAGGAGAACGCGGTCACCCTGACCGCCGACAGCTGGTACACCCCGCTCGCCCGCAAAGCGGCTTCGGCCGGACTGCTCAAGGGTCAGACCAGCGAGTATGACCCCTCCAACCCCTATGTGAATGTGAACGTCGGTCTGTTCCACAACGTCGAAATTACCCTCGACGAGGACAACAAGGGCGTTGCATCCTACTATCTGCCGGACGACATGAGCCCGTGGGCTCCGGCCGTCATCGTGCTGACCCCCGACCACACCACCGCAAAGGCCTTCTCGAATTCTTCGGTCGGCAAGCAGTGGCGTGCCGTCGCCGACAAGAATAAGATTGGCGTGGTCTTCTTCGAGCCGGAGAACGGCGGCACTTGGAACCTGACCCTGAGCGAGGACGGCCGCAACGATGCCGACATGCTCGACCAGCTGTATCAGGTCATGCGCAAGAAGGGTCTGAACCTGACGGGCGCATTCTCGATGGACAAGTCCCACACGGCTCTGGTCGGCTACAAGGAGGGCGGCGCGGCTGCTCTGCTCTTCGGCGCACGCTGGGCAAGTGATTTCAGCTCCATCTGCGCAGTCGACGCGGCGGAAGTCCCCACCGAGGCTCTTGCCTCTCTGGGCGAGGGCTACGTCCTGCCCTTCCCCGGTGACTCCACCCGTGGTGTTGAGGAAGAGGCCATCGCCGCCAAGACCGTGGACACCCCGGTCTGGTTCATCAACTCCGACGAGAACAACGCGGCCGCTCTGAGCTACTACCTGACCGCAAATAACGCCTCGGCTTCCGCTGCAAACAGCGTTGCCGAGACCGTCTACAAGACGGGCCGCGAGGGTTCGGCCTCTGAGGTCTGGGTCAGCGAGAAGAGCCAGTCCCCCGCCACCATCTGGAACCAGTTCTCCGGCCAGTACAAGCGTTTCATGGCGATGCAGCTGCCCGGCCGTGTCGCAAAGGCGCAGGACTTCACCCAGACCGGTTTCAGCATCCATGAAGAGACGGTCAACGGCGAAATTCGCCGCTGGATGACCTACGTTCCTTCCACCTACACCGGCGATTCCGAAGTCCCGATGGTTCTGGTGATGCACGGCTACACCGCTTCGATGTACGCCATCGCCGAGGAATCCCGCTGGTATGATGTCGCCGAGGAGAACGGCTTCATCGTCGTCTTTGCACAGGGCCTTGTCCGTCCGGCTGACCTGATGGGCAACATCCCGACTGCGATGTGGCTGGGCGGTGCATTCAGTGCACTGGCTGGCGACACCGACCCGGACACCGACGTCAACTTCCTGAACACCCTGCTGGACAAGATGGAAGCTGACTACAACATCGACACCACCCGCGTCTATGCGACCGGCCATTCCAACGGCAGCATGATGACTTGGACGCTGGGCGCACGCCTGACGAACCGCTTCGCCGCCATCGCTCCGGTCGGCTACATGATCCCCTCGATGGACGGCATCGACGACAGCGTTCTGCTGCCGACTTGGTCCTTCCTCGGTGAGTACGATTCTGCCGGCGACCCGAACCTCGTCGAGGGCGGTTCTACGGTCAAGACCCTGCAGGCTTGGAACGCACACAACCGCACCAACGAGACCTCCATCTCCGAAAGCACCTCCTACGACGGAGCTTTTGTGACCAAGACCTTCACCAACGATGAGGATGTTCCTCTCGTCAAGTTCACTGAGGTCAAGGACACTCCCCACGTCTATCTGCAGGAGGAGAGCGTCTCCATTTGGAACGAGTTCTTCACCAAGTACAGCCGTGCCGCAGACGGCACGCTGTATTATCAGGCAGACGCCGACACCGCACCCGTTGCTGTGACCGCCGACGCGTACACCGCAAGCACCAGCTGGTACACCGCAAAATAACCTTTTGCTGATTCCTCTTTTATAGAACCCCATCTTCTATCTATGCAGAACACCCGAGTCCGGTCATTGCGACTGAACTCGGGTGTTCTGTTTTTACTTGTTTTTATTTATCCAGTCCGAAGAGGTGGAGCAATTTCTGCCAGAAGCTCCGCTTGACGACGGGGGTTTCTTCAACAACTGCTTCCTCAGCCTTTTCGATGGCCGCCGTCTTGATGACGAACTGCACCGAATCGACGTCGGTGTTCTTCTCCGAGACAAACGAGGTGATCTCGTCTCCTCCGGTCAGGGAGCTGAGGACGTCCTGAATCTGTTCGTCCACCTTGCCGTCGATGCCGTTGGTCTGCTGGACGAAGGTCTCTGTGCCATTATAGAGGGTCTTTGCGCCATCGGCCAGCTCGCCCGTCTTGCTGTTCAGTTGTCCGGTGGCATCTTTCAGGGTCGCGGTGTTCTGATGCAGGGTGTTCACACCGTCCCGCAGAGCGGCCGCACCATTTGCGGCACTGTCCACGCCGCCCGTATAGGCGGCAACGCCATCATAGAAGGTCTGGAAATTATCCAGCTGGGTCTGGAGGTCGTCAATTTTGCCGATGGCGGCGGTCACCTTTTCCTCGACCATTTTGGAGAAGATTTTGGAAAGGCAGTTCTCCGAGAGCATCCCGTTCAGGGTCTCTTTCAGGTCGGAGAGCGTTTCGGTATAGTTTTCCGGGGTCAGGGTCACCTCGTCGATGCCCGCCGAGGAAAGCTCGCTGTTCAGCATGGTCTGCGCCGCACTGCACAGCCCTGCGAAGGCCTGATACGCGCCGTTGTTCAGGTCAGCACTTTTCCCGCTCAGGGTCGAAAGGCCGTCCGAGAGGGTCTCTGCGCCGTCTGCGATTTGACCCACACCGTTGTTCAGCTGACGGGTCGCGTCGCGGAGCGTTCCGGTAGCCGTGTGGAGCTGGGATGCACCATCGCTCAGAGCCGATGCACCGTCGTTGACCTGTCCCACTGCGTCGGTGATCTCGCCGACCTGTTCTTTCAGGCCGTCGGTGTCGATGCTGATGTTCAGGCTCATCTTTACACCGTTGATGGACACTGCGTCCATCTCAAAGTCGGTCACGTCTGCCGTGATGGTGGTATCGATGCCCCGGCCGGGCAGGATGACATAGCTCAGCTGCTTGTTCGCGCCGACATTCGCCATCGTTGCGTCGGGTGCGTCGATGTTCTGGCACTTCTCGGTGTTCAGGGCGAAGGCCGCCTGCAATGCGTAGTCCTCGTAGAAGCTGCCCTCGCAGTTTTCGTTCTTCGTGACGGTAAAGTAAATTTTCAGCTTACCGCTCTTGCCCGCCAGTTCCTCCGGGGTGACCTCCTTTCCATCCAGCGTATAGCGGATGGAGATGTCCCACGGAATTTCCCGGTTTTCCAGCGTTCCCTGATAGTACACCCGGTCGGCGTCGGTCGTGAAGGTAATTTCATCGCCGTTCTGGGTGATGGGGTCGTTGGTCGTCAGCATCTTGACGGCGGTGTAGTCGCCGTAATCGGTCACGCTTCCGCTTCCGAAGATGTTGACGACGTTCATGCTCTGCACGCCGCCCTTGGCATCGGTCATGATGTAGACGACCTCCTCCTTCTCGGTGGAGGGTGCAGCGGCGAAAGTCGGCAGTGCGGTGGAGCAGAGCAGCAGAGCCGACAGACCTGCCGCTGCGATTCTGGTTCTGGTTTTCATGCAGTTTTCTCCTTTTTCTCATTCCGGAAGGCACGGCGTGCACCGTGGGTGGTTCTTTGGATCAGGCCGTCGAAGAGGACGAGCAGACCGGGCAGGACGAACAGGACGATGACGACCGAGCAGAGCGTGCCCTGTCCCAGCAGCGTTCCCAGCTGTGCCAGCAGGCCGTGCGACGAGACAGCACCCATCAGGAAGCCCACGACGGTCAGCGTACTGCCCGAGGTCAGGACGGACACCGTACAGCTCGAAATGACCTCCTGCACGGCCTCCTTCTTCCCCATTTTCCGGCGGTCGGTGAGGTAGCGGTCGGTGAACAAAATCGCGTAGTCCACCGTCGCGCCCAGCTGGATGGAGCTGATGATGAGGTATGCGATGTAGAAGATCGACTTGTCGGTGAAATACGGGATGGACAGGTTGATCCAAATTGCCGTCTCGATGCTGAGCACCAGCAGGACGGGCAGAGAGATCGACTTCATCGTGAAGAGCAGGACGAGGAACACCGCACCGATGGCGATGCCGTTCACCTCAGCCATATCTGCCGTGACGGTATCTTTCAGGTCATAGGTGGAAACGCCCTGACCTGCCAAGTACCACTCGCCGGGATAGTAGTCCTCCGCGATATCTCGAATCGTCTCGACCAACCCAAACGTCTCGTCGCCCTCGTAGGCTGCATCGACGGTCAGCACCATTCGGGTATAGTGTTCGCTGTTCAGCTTGGAGAGGGTCACATCGTCCAGATATTGCTCGGGGATCGAGCTGCCGACCGTATCGACATAGGACAGGATGCTCGTCACCTGCGGCAGGCCATGCAGCTGATCGGACAGCTCCTTCTGGGTGGCGGTGCTGGTCTTGGAAACCATCAGAACATAGGTATCGTTCTTGCCGAAGATGTCCTCAATTTGTGCCGTATCTGCGCCCAGCTGCGTGTCCAGACCGAAGATATGGGACGCGCCAAAATAGAAGCTGTTGTCGTTGGAGGCCAGATAGCTGGGAACGAGCAGAACCACGAACACGAGGACGCAGGGCATCATGACCTTGCAGACGACCTTGCCCAGCTTTTCAAAGGAGGGCAGGAAGCTGCGGTGATGGGTCTTGTCGATAAGCGGGTAGGTCGCCAGCACAAAGACCGGCATAAAGACAAAGACCACAATAAGGCTGATCGCAATGCCCTTTGCCAGCGCAAGGCCCAAGTCCGGGCCAATGCGGAAGCGCATCAAGCAGAGAGCCAGAAAGCCGATAACGGTCGTCAGGCCGCTGGAGAAAATCGAGCTGGTGGAACTGCACAGGGCGTTCACCATCGCTTTCTTGGGGTCGCTCTCCTGCTTGCGGCACTCCTCAAAGCTGTGGATGAGGAACACCGAGTAATCCAGCGAGACGGCCAGCTGCAAAATCTTGCCGGCCGCATTCGTCACGAAGGAGATTTCCCCGAAAATGAGGTTGCTTCCGGCGTTCAGGATGACGGCCACACCGATCCCCAGCAGAACGATGAACGGTTCAGCCCATGAGGTCGTCGTCAGAATCAGCACGAGCGTTGCGAACAGCACACCGACCACTGCAATGATGGGGACTTCCTTCACGGTGGTGGTCGTTGCGACGGCCGTCGAAACGGCACTGCCCGCCATGCAGTTGTCCTCTCCGATGACTTCACGGATGGCGTCGCAGGCCTCGAGGTTTTTCGCATCCTCAATCGTCACCGAGAAGAGGGCGTTCCCGTCCTTATAATAGGTCTCGCGGGTGGCCTCCGGGATGAACTCCAAGGGCTGGGTCACGCTGGCAACATCGTCCAGCCATGTCACGTCGGTCACACCGTCCACGGCCAGAAGCTTTTCCTTGTACTCCAAGGCCTCCGGCACGGTCACGTTCTGCACCATGACGCGGGCGTTCGGGATGCCGCCTTCGTATTCGGCGTCCATCACGTCCAGCGCGATGGTCGACGGGCTGTCTGCGGGCAGGTAGTCGTTCATGTCGTAGTTGACCGGAATCAAACTCTGACAGAAAAAGCAGAGCACGAATGCCGCCAGAAAGGTCGTTAAGATCAGCTTTGGATGCTTTACGACCTGCTGATAAAATTTTCTCATAGATGCACCTCCGTGCAGGTTGATGTCTTGCTTTGCAAAAAGAATTGTACCACAGGTGTCCGTCAAATAATATACCCAAATAGGAAAAATTGTCCGGTAAATGCCGGACAAACGTCACCCATTTATCCATTGAAGCAGATACCGGACAATTGTATAATAAGCTCAAACCAGAAACGGAGGAAAACCCGCATGACCCACGAAGAAGCCAGCCTTCAGACCAAGAAAAGCCTGTCGGACGCCCTGAAACGCCAGATGGAGCAGAAGCCTCTACGAAAGATCACGGTCAACGACATCATCGCCGACTGCGGCCTGAACCGAAAGACCTTTTACTATCATTTTGAGGACATCTATGCCCTGCTCAAATGGACGCTGGAACAGGATGCGTTCGAGGTCGTGCGGCAGTTCGACCTGACCCTCAACGCTGAGGACACCCTGCGCTTCGTGATGGATTATGTCGAGTCCAACGCCCATCTTCTGAACTGTGCCTATGACAGCATCGGCCGGGACGAGATGAAGCGGTTCTTCTGCGGCGACTTCACCCAGATCATCCGGGATCTCATCGACTACACCGAGCAGGAGAACGGCCTGCACCTTTCGGAGGCATTCAAGCGGTTTCTCTGCAGCTTCTACACCCACGCCCTCGCGGGAACGCTCGTCGACTGGTTTCACACCAGCCACAGCCCCGCCGAAAAGCAGGCGATGGTGAAGAACCTCTCCTTCATGCTCCGTGTCTCCCTGCCCGAGGCACTGAAACAGGGAGAGGCCTTCCCTATCCAGAATACGAATCCTGACCCCTGCTGATTGCATCTTAGGAAAAATTTTTATCATAAACAAACCCCGAGGGCACTGCACACGATAAACAATGCCCTCGGGGTTTTCATTTCAGGAAAAGTTTTGATCCCAGAAAACGGTCTTTGCGTTCTGATAGAGGATGGCCTGTTTTTCTTCCTCGGCCAGTGCCGCGTCCCCCGCGACGATGTCCACCATATCCTGATAGCGGAATCTGCACAGGTTGGACGGGGTATCCGTGCCGAAGAGCAGGCGGTCTGCGCCCACGATGTCGATGGCGGAATGGATGAACTGCCGACTCACCGGGAAGGGTGGTTCGTCCGGGCGGACGTTATGCTGGAGGGATGCGAGGTCGAACCAGACATTCGGAAGGTGCAGAGCCTCCAAGCCCCCCTGCATCGCGTGCAGCTCGGACTGCTTGGGTGCAAGCAGATGACAGACCACGAACTTCATCCCGGGATGCCGCAGGATCAGATTCCGCAAGGCCTGGATCTGACTGCTGGGGCTTCCCAGTTTGCCGATGTCGATGACGAACACCATCTCGTGCTCGTCCGCAAAGGCCGCCTCTCGTTCCATCATCTCACCATCCAGCGGAAAGACCGGATGGTTCGCCATCAGCCCCGACCCGGTGCTGACCTCAAATTTCACGACCCGGATGCCCAGTTCCTCGAAGAGGTGATGCAGAATGGCCTCCCGGTTCCGGCTGTAGGGGTCGTAGGCTGCGGCCGCAAGGAAGCGGTCGGGGTACTTTTGCTGGGCGTCATAGCTGTACTGGTTCTGAAATCCCAGATATCCACCCTGTAACAGGACGGCACGCTCGACGTCGTGCGCGTCCATCACCTGCAAGACCCGTTCGGGGGTCACTTGGTCGGTGTTCCACTCGGGCGGGATGAGCTGACAGACCGAGCCATCCGCATAGATTCCGCGTCCGCCGCCATAGGAGCGCATTTCGCCGCCTGCACCTGTGCCCGCGATGCACTGCACCAGATGAACATGCGCATCAATGACTTTCATCTTCGCCATCCTCCGTTCCCAGCAGAGCGACTGCTACATCGTTGACATTCGTTCCGGTCGCACCCGTGACGATCAGGCCATCTACGGCCTGCAATGCGTGGTAAGCATCATTGCTATGCAGAGTCGCAAAGATGCTTATTCCCTTCGCATTCAGTGCGGAAGCGGTATCGCCGTCCACATAGCCGCCTGCGGCATCGGTCGGGCCGTCTGTGCCGTCACTTCCGACCGAAAAGACGGCCGCATTCAGCCCCGCGATGCCCGGAGCGGCGGCAAGGGCAAGCTCCTGATTCCGTCCGCCCAGACCTTTTCCGGTCAGGTGGACAACCGTCTCGCCGCCCGCGAGGAAGGCCAGCTTCTTTCCGCCGCCTGCATGTGTTTTCAGGATGCTGGCGAGGAAGCTTCCGGCCTCCCGCGCCTCACAGCAGAGCTGGTCGGTCAGGAGGACAGGCTCATAGCCCTGTTCCCGGCAGGCATCGGCCGCCGCCGCGCAGAGCTGGCGGACACTGCCCGTGATCTGGGTCGTCACGTTGTCGAGGGTCTTGGGCGTTTCCTGCTTCAGAAGCTCCTCTGCCCGCTCAGACAGTTTCAATTGATACTTTTCGGCAATGGCGAGAGCCTGCGCACAGGTGGAGGTATCGGGCACGGCCGGGCCGCTGGCGATCATGTCCAGCGGGTCGCCGAGGATGTCGCTCAACACGATGCTGAACACCTTCGCCGGGGCACACGCCTGTGCGAACCGTCCACCCTTCACGCCCGAAAGACGTTTGCGGATGGTGTTCATCTCCACGATGTCCGCACCGCAGGCCAAGAGCTGGCCTGTGATGTCCTGTAATTCCTCGCCGGGGATAAGCGGCTTCTCGAAGAGGGCACTGCCGCCGCCGGACAGCAGAAAGAGCACGCTGTCCTCGGCGGTCAGGCCGTAGACCAGCTCCAAAGCCTTTTCGGTGGCCGCAAAGCTGTTCTCGTCCGGCACGGGATGGCCTGCCTCATAGCAATCCACCCCCGGGATATCGCCCTTCACATGGTCGTATTTTGTCACGACCACGCCGCCGTCCACCGTTCCCAGCAGGGAAACGGCGGCGTTTGCCATCTGCCATCCGGCTTTTCCGGCCGCGACCAGAAGCACCCGTCCCTTTCCGGGATGGAAATCCTGTAAGGCGCGGCGCACGGCCTCGTCCGGAAGGACGGCGTGAAGGCTGGATGCGATGATGGCATCGGCATCCCGGCGAAGTGTCGTATTCATGAAGCAAGCCCTCCTCTTTTGGGTATCGTTACAGCAGACCCGCCTCGGTCATGGTCTTGACAAAGCCCTGCTTGGCTGCGCCCTCCGGGGTGGGAAGGGTGGGCAGATAGGGCACGCCGACCTTCCGGCCGCGCAGATTTGCCATGTCCTTGGCGGCGACCGGGAAGCTGGCCGCATCCATCGACAGTCGAACGGGATTCAGCTTGAACTGTGCTTCCAGACTGCCCGCGAGGTCGCCCGCTGCAAATTTGTTGTATACGTCGGTGATGAGTTCGGGCATGAAGTTCGCCGCCGTGCAAACGCCGCCCACTGCGCCGTGGCAAAGGCTGGCATAGAGCAGGGTGTCCTTGCCGCCAAAGACCTTGAAGCCCACGTCGCGGGTACGGCGGATGAATTCCGACGTCTGGGTGATGTCGCCGCTGGTGTCCTTCATGCCGACGATGTTCGGGACATTGTGTGCCAGCTCTTCCACCAGCTTCGCGCTCATGGTGTAGCCGACACGTCCGGGATTATTATACAGCAAAACAGGCGTTTCGGGAACACTCTCGGCGATGGTCTTGAAGTGGTTGTACAGTTCGTCGTAGGTGGGCTTGAGGAACATGGGCTGCAACACGCTGACCGCCGCCGCACCGTTCTTGACCGCCATCTGTGCCAGACGGCAGCACTTCTTGGTACTGATCGCGCCGATGCCGAAGTAGACCGGGACACGGCCTGCGGCCTCGTCGACCA
>CAVJGY010000009.1:0-19311 GCA_963648915.1 Acutalibacteraceae bacterium
AGATCACCCTTCTGGGCGCGATCTTCCTCGCTGTGGTGGCTGTTCTGCCTATCGTTCTGGGCAACCTGACCGGTATGAGCATTCAGCTGGGCGGTACCAGTCTGCTGATCGTGGTCGGTGTGGCACTCGATACCACCCGCAGCCTCGACAGCTTCATGACGATGCGCAACCATAAGGGCTTCCTCGGTTGATCGGAAAATCATCAATATGAACTGATGTAAGAAAGCACTGGAAAGGAGAGTACGCTCGAACTTTTCAGTGCTTTTTTGCTTTCAGCAGTTTGTTCTATTTAACAATCCTTGCAACAAGGAAAGGAGCAATCCCATGAATCTGATTCTGTTGGGCGCACCCGGTGCCGGCAAGGGCACACAGGCCGAGATCATCTGCGCAAAGCTGAACATCCCCTCCATCAGCACGGGCAACATCCTGCGCGCTGCTGTCAAGGAAGGCACCGAGATGGGCCTGAAGGCCAAGAGCTTTATGGACGCTGGCGCACTGGTTCCCGATGAGGTCATCATCGGCATCCTGAAGGATCGTCTGTCTGAGGACGACTGCGCGAACGGCTTTATTCTGGACGGTGTGCCTCGCACCATCGCACAGGCTGAGGCCATCGAGAAGATGGGCATCCGCATCGACAAAGTCCTGGAGCTGTCTGTCGCCGATGACATCATCGTTGAGCGCATGAGCGGCCGCCGTGTCTGCGAGAAGTGCGGTGCAAGCTACCACATCCTCAACAAGAAGAGCAAGGTCGAGGGCATCTGCGACTGCTGCGGCGGCAAGCTGGTGTCCCGCAAGGACGACGAGCCGGCAACGGTGCTCGACCGTCTGAAGGCATATCATGAGCAGACCGAGCCGCTGGTGGACTTCTACCGCGGCCGCGGCAAGCTGGCTGTGATCCCGTTCAGCCCCTCCATCGAGGAGACGACGGAGAACGTCATGAAAGCTTTGGAGGCATAAAAAGTGATTCAGATCAAGAATGCGAAAGAACTGGACGGTATGCGCAAGGCAAATGCTCTGAGCGCAGCTGCCCTGAAGTATGGCGGGGAACATATCGAGGCCGGTATGACGACCTGGGAGCTGGATAAGCTGATTTACGATTACATTATCCGGCATGGCGGCAAGCCCAACTTCAAGGGTCTGTACGGCTTTCCGGGAACGGCCTGCATCAGCCTGAATGACACCGTGATCCACGGCATCCCCTCTCACAATCAGGTCATCCGCCCGGGTGACATCGTCAGCATCGACACCGGTGCGAAGATCGACGGCTTCAACGGCGACAACGCCTGCACCTATGCGGTCGGCAAGGTCGACATCGAAGCACAGCGTTTGATGGACGTCACCAAGGCCGCTCTGTACAAGGGCATCGAGCAGGCTGTTGCCGGCAACCGCGTCGGCGATATCGGCTATGCCGTTCAGACCTACTGCGAGGAGAACGGCTTCTCTGTTGTCCGCGATTTTGTCGGTCACGGCACGGGCCGCGAGCTGCACGAGGACCCCGAGATCCCCAACTACGGACATCAGGGACGCGGCCCGCGTCTCGTCCCGGGTATGACGATCGCGGTCGAGCCAATGATTTGCCAGTATGACTACAAGATCAAGCAGCTCAGCGACGGCTGGACAGTCAAGACCAAGGACGGCGGTCTGGCGGCTCACTTCGAGCACTCGATGGCGATCCTGAAGGATCACACCGAGGTCATGACCCGCTTCTGGGATGACCCCAATTTTGACACCAGCACCTTCAGCCTGAAGTAAGCTGAGAGCGCGTGAAAGCCCCTCTGCATCCTAAGATGCAGAGGGGCTTTCTTGTTAAGAAAGTTGGTATTTGTGCAATTCTCACAACTTTTGGTGAAAAAGTTTCATCTTCCCGGTGGAGACGCGCAAAACCCGGCGCGAAAAACGCCGATTTTGGATTTCGAGAAATTTTTATCGGAAATACGGAAAAAAGCTCTTGCAAAATGGCGGCAAATGGTGTATAATCTATAAATGGCCGTGACAGCCAGATACTTTCTCGGCGGACAGGGATATTCTGCCCGTTTTGCGGATTTCGTGCCGCAGGAGACGAAGTATGTGGCGGTTATCGCCGCCTGTCCGTCAATTCATGGCAAACTGAGCAGATCCAAATGAGGAGGCAAATAGCTTGTCTAAAGAAGACGTTATCGAAATCGAAGGCATCGTGCGTGAAGCCATGCCCAACGCCATCTTTAAGGTGGAAATGTTGAGCGAGGATAAGAACACCGGGAAGCTCACTCCTAGCGGCCATATCCTCTTAGCGCACATCTCCGGCAAGCTCCGGACCAATTTCATCCGAATCCTGCCCGGGGACAAGGTCACCGTAGAAATGTCGCCCTATGATCTTTCAAAGGGCCGCATCACCTGGCGTTCTAAATAAGCGTCAGGGCATTATTCAAAAGGAGGTTCAACATCATGAAGGTCAAGCCTTCCGTGAAACCCATCTGCGAAAAGTGCAAGGTCATCCGCCGCAAAGGCCGCGTGATGGTCATCTGCCAGAACCCCAAGCATAAGCAGCGTCAGGGCTAATTCGGACGCCTGGGGGTCAAGTGCGTAGAGTCCCGGCGCAGACCCCGACACTGACATGGGATGATTTTTTGGAGGAAACTACTATGGCACGTATTGCCGGCGTTGACCTGCCCCGCGAGAAGCGCGTTCAGGTGGGTCTCACCTACGTTTACGGTATCGGTCAGACCACTGCCAACAAGATCCTGGAGGCAACTGGCATCAACCCCGATACCCGCGTCAAGGACCTGACTCTGGAAGAAGAGGCTAAGATCCGTGACTACATCGATCAGGCTAACATCATCGTTGAGGGCGACCTGCGCCGCAACGTTGCTCTGGACATCAAGCGTCTGGTCGAGATCCAGTCCTTCCGTGGCACCCGCCATCGCAAGAATCTGCCCTGCCGTGGCCAGCGCACCAAGACCAATGCACGTACCTGCAAGGGCCCGAAGCGCACGGTCGCTAACAAGAAGAAGTAAGGAGGATTTGAGAAATGGCAAGTGCTAATAACGCCAAGAAGGGCGCAAATGTCCGTATGAAGCGGAAAGAGCGCAAGAATATCGCAGCCGGTCAGGCTCATATCCAGTCTACGTTCAACAACACCGTCGTTACCATCACCGACCTGCAGGGCAATGCAGTGTCTTGGTGCTCCTCCGGCTCCCTGAACTTCCGTGGCAGCCGTAAGAGCACTCCGTTTGCAGCTCAGTCTGCAGCTGAGACCGCTGCTAAGACCGCGATCGAGCACGGCATGAAGACGGTTGAAGTTTACGTCAAGGGACCCGGCGCAGGCCGTGAGTCCGCTATCCGCGCGCTTCAGGCTACCGGTCTGGAAGTCACCCTGATCAAGGACGTGACCCCCATCCCCCACAACGGCTGCCGTCCCCCGAAGCGTCGCCGCGTCTGATCGAAGGAGGAAATTGAATTATGGCAAAGAATACGCAGCCTATCGCAAAGCGTTGCAAGGCCCTGGGCATTTCTCCTGCGGTCATGGGCTATGCAAAGAAGAATACTACCCGCAACTCCAATGGCAACATGCGCAAGAAGCAGTCTGAGTACGCTACTCAGCTGAAGGAGAAGCAGAAGGTCAAGTTCATCTACGGCGTTCTGGAGAAGCAGTTCCACAACGCTTACCTGAAGGCTGAGGCTCGCCCCGGCAAGACTGGTGAGAACCTGCTGCAGATCATGGAGTGCCGTCTGGACAACGTCGTGTTCCGTCTGGGCTTTGCTCAGACCCGCCGTGACGCTCGTCAGCTGGTCTCCCACGCTCACTTCACCGTCAACGGCAAGAAGGTCAACATCCCCTCTTACCAGGTGAAGGCTGGCGACGTGATCGAAGTTCGTGAGTCCAGCCGCTCCTCTGCAAAGTTTGCAAAGCTGACTGGCCCCGAAGCTCCCGTCGTGGCTCTCCCCTCTTGGCTGAACCGCGAGGCTGGCACCCTGAAGGGTGTTGTGGCTAAGCTCCCCGAGCGCAGCGACATCGACTACGAAGTTGCAGAGCACCTCATCGTCGAGCTGTACTCCAAGTAATCCATTAAGAAGGACGAGCCTCCTTACTGGATGGCTATCTTTCGCATTCTTTTCTTTGAAAGAATTTAATAATGGGCCGATGGCAACATCGGTTTGACAAGGAGGGCATAGATATGATGGAGATTGAACGTCCCAAAATCGAAACGGCAAGCCTGTCCCCGGACGGCCGCTACGGTAAATTCGTGGCAGAGCCGCTGGAGCGTGGCTTTGGCATCACACTGGGCAACAGCCTGCGTCGTGTGCTTCTTTCCTCTCTGCCCGGTGTCGCCGTGACCAGCGTCAAGATCGACGGCGTGGTTCACGAGTTCTCCACCATTGAGGGCGTCAAGGAAGACGTTACCGAAATTGTCCTGAACCTGAAGGGTATCGCTGCAAAGCTGTACACCGACGGGCCGAAGACAGTGCGTGTTGAGGCAGTCGGCCCCTGTGAGGTTACTGCGGACAACATCAAGCAGGGCGATGATATTGAGATCTTGAACCCTGAATGGCACATCGCAACCCTGGGCGAGGGCGGCAAGCTCGTCATGGAGCTCACCTTCGATAAGGGCCGCGGTTATGTGCCGGCAGAGCGCAACAAGCAGGCCATCGTCGAGAAGAACGATATCAACACTCTTCCCGTCGATAGCATCTACACCCCTGTGCTCAAGGTGAATTATAATGTCGAGAAAACCCGTGTTGGACAGGCGATCGACTTTGACAAGCTGACGATCGAGGTTTGGACCGATGGCACGATCAATGCGCAGGAGGCCGTTTCTCTGGCAGCCCGCGTCCTGACCGAGCACCTGAACCTGTTCGTCAACCTGTCCGATGAGGCCGCTGGTGCCGAGATCATGGTGGAGAAGACCAACGACGACAAGGAGAAGGCTCTGGAGATGACCATCGAAGAGCTGGATCTGAGCGTCCGTTCCTTCAACTGCCTGAAGCGCGCCGGCATCAACACGGTCGAGGATCTGGTCAGCAAGAGCGAGGACGAGATGATGAAGGTCCGTAACCTCGGCCGCAAGAGTCTGGAGGAAGTCATGGCAAAGCTGGACTCTCTGGGCTTCAAGCTGAACACAGACGATGAGTAACTAAAATAATTAAGGAGTGAAACGGGATGCCCGGTACCAGAAAGCTCGGTAGAACCAGCGACAGCCGCAACGCAATGATGCGCGCTATGGTTACCTACCTGTTAGAGAATGGCAAGATTGAGACCACTGTCACTCGCGCTAAGGACGTTCGTTCCATGGCCGAGAAGATGATCACCCTTGGCAAGGCAAGCGACCTGCACACCAAGCGTCAGGTTTATGCCTACATCACCAAGGAAGATGTTGCAAAGAAGCTGTTTGATGAGATCAGCCCGAAGTACGCTGACCGCAACGGCGGCTACACCCGCATCATCAAGATCGGTGCTCGCCGCGGCGACGCTGCTGAGATGGCAGTTCTGGAGCTCGTCTAATCCGACTCTGACTGTATAAACAGTATTTGAACGCTCTCTCCCAGAAATGGGAGGGGGCGTTTTTGCATTCCAAACGGGAGCAGCGTTTGGGGTGGAAGTGTTTGGAATAGCTCTTGGAATTGCCATCCGGTCGTGATATACTTACACTGTATTGTTATCTCCACAGGAAGGGGGAGCGGATGTTGAAAAGCTTCTTTCGGCAGCTGAGACTGCTGCTGCCGACGATTCTGGTCTGCGTACTGCTGGCCGGATGCAGTTTCGGCGATTTCAGCAATCTTCAGGTCGAAGAGCTGCTTCGTGCACCCCGTCTGATGGGTGATTACGGTGCATTGCAGTCGGCTCTGAACGATTGGCTGGGGGACAGTGCGCAGCTGAAATACCCGATGCAGGGCGACCTGCTGTCGCCATTCCTCTTACAGGATTTGGACGGCGACGGTCAGCAGGATGCAGCTGTGCTCTACACCACCGGGCAGACCTCGAATGTCTGCATCGCCATCCTTCAAAAGGACAAAGAGGGAAGCTGGCAGGTGCGGCAGACCATCGAGGGCTTGGCCGATACGGTGGAAAACGTCCGGCTGGCGCAATTGCAGGACGAGGAGTCCACACAGCTGGTCGTGGGTTACATGGCGTCGCAGGGTGACCGCTATCTGGCTGTTTACTCCTATGAAAACGGGGAAGTCACGGCCATTCTGGAACAGCCCTACGAGCAATATCTGGTCGAGGATATCACGGGCGGCGGCAGTCAGGATTTGATCCTGATGTCGACGCTGGAGGACGGCGGAGTTCAAATCGAGCTTCTGACCGTCGACCGGGACGGCGCATTCCAGCAGGTGGCCGTCATGGGTCTGTCGGCGGATAAGTTCTCGGGCTGTGCATCCGTCGCCGCTGGTCTGGGCGCAGACAGAAAGCACTATCTGGTGCTGGACGGCTGGACGGGCATCTCGGGAAACAACCTTGCAACGGTGCTGCTCTATTTCGATGAAGAGACCCAGCAGATGGTCCCCGCAAAGCAGATCCGCTCGGAGCAGCTCTATCAGGAGAGTCTCCGGAACGTGCCGGGGCTTGTCAGCCGCGACCTGAACGGCGACGGAACGGTGGAAATTCCCACCCAGCCGGATGAGGCGGGCCTGCTGAACATGAGCCAGAGCCGCCGGATGGATTTCATTGTCTGGATGGACTACACCAGCCCCCAGCCTAAGAAGAGCTTTGGCCTGATGGACGAGGAAACGAACTGCTATATCGAGCTGCCCGCCGAATGGGAGGGCAACCTGATGCTCACCGACTCCACCGAGGTGAAAGACGCCGTGGAACTGCGGACGGTGGACGAGGACAAGCTGGTGCTGACCCTGCGCATCGTCAGTTCCAGTGAGAGTGCGGCGGGCTGGACACGCTTGGGCGTGGTGGCGTCCCAGCAGATGCAGGCGAAGTTTGGCCCGGATGTCAGCATCAGCGACCAGAGCTATCGCCTGTCCCGCTCCCTGTATCGTTTGAATTAAACGGAGGTTTACAGATGGTAAAAGTACTTGTCGTGGAGGACGAAGCAAGCATCCGCGAGATGATCGCCTTCAATCTGCGCCGTGCCGGAATGGAAGTGCTGGAAGCAGAAAGCGCGGAGGCTGCACTCCCCCTTCTGGAACAGAAGCCCAGCTGTGATGCAGCCATTCTGGATGTGATGCTGCCGGGCATGAATGGCTTTTCGCTCTGTGAGACGATCCGCCGCACCGACCAGAAGATCGGCATCATCATCCTGAGCGCGAAGGGACAGGAGCAGGACAAAATTCGCGGCCTGTCCATCGGCGCAGATGATTACATGACAAAGCCGTTCAGCGTCAGCGAGCTGATGGCACGGGTAGAGGCACTCTGCCGCCGTGTGGGTCGTTCCTCGGGCAGTACGGCCGAGGAAGCTGCCCCCACCGCACTCGTCAGCGGCGACTTTGTGCTGGACGAGAACCGCCGTGTCCTCCTGAAGGCGGGCAAGCCCATCGAGCTGACACAGGTGGAGTTCCAGATCATGGAGCTGTTCTTCCGGAATCCGGGCATCGCAATGGTGCGCGAGAAGATCCTGAAAGGCGTCTGGGGCGAGAACTATTTCGGCGATGTCAAGATCGTCGATGTCAATATCCGCCGCCTCCGGATGAAGGTGGAGGATGAACCGAGCCACCCGACCCACATCCTGACGGTCTGGGGCTACGGCTACCGATGGGAGGAGTAACCCCGGTGAGAAGTGGTATCACAAAGCGATGGCTGCGGGGTAACCTGTTCATTACGGTGCTGCTGCTGTTGGTCGTGGAGGGAATGTTCCTTTTCACCGTGACCCGCAGTTATTACAACGGTGTGCAGCAGACCATGTATCGGCGGTTCTCGTCCATCACAGGTCAGCTGAAAATGTACACGGGCGACACCGCACAGCGTGCAGCGGCCAACCGAAGCGTCGCTCTCCGCCGGATGGTGGAGCAGTTCTCGGATAAGGACAAGTACGAGTTCATGCTGCTGGACAGCTACGGCGGCGTCATTGCGTCGTCCAGCGGTACGGACGCCGAGGGCATCGTGGTCTGGTCGGATTTCGAGCAGGCACAGGAGGCCGCCGACGGAATGGGGATGTCGATCTATCAGGCGGAGACGGGTGAAAAGGTCATGTCGGTCTGCGCCCTCGTTCCCTATGCGGCCGAGGATGTGGCGGCGATGCGGCTCGTTACGAGTCTGTCCTTGGTGGAAGAACAACTTCGCCGGGCACTCATTATCAGCCTGCTCATCGTGGCGGTGATTCTGACCTTTACGATTTTGTCGGGTGTGTTCTTCATCCGAAGCATCGTCGTGCCGCTGGGTCAGGTGGAGCGTATCGCGGCGGGCATCGCGCGGGGAGAGCTGGACGTCCGGCTTCCGGTCAAGGGCGACCCCCGGGACGAGGTCGACCGTCTGCGCGGGACCATCAATCAGATGGCCGAGGGTCTGGAAGAGACGGAGAAGATGAAGAATGAATTCATCAGCTCCATCTCCCATGAGCTTCGGACACCGCTGACCTCGATCCGCGGCTGGGTCGAGACGATGCGGACGCTGGACGACCCTGCTGACGAGAACTACCGCAAGGGTTTGGAGATCATCAACAACGAGACGGCGCGTCTCTATAATATGGTGGAGGAACTGCTGGATTTCAGCCGCTTGCAGAACGGACGGCTCAAGATGAACAGCCGCCCGCTGGACTTGGTGGCTGAGCTGACCGATGCGGTGCTCTTCTGTGAGCCGCGCATCCAGCGGGAGGGACTCATTTTGTCCTACACCGAACCCGAAGAGATGATCCCCGTCTACGCAGACCCCGACCGCCTGCGTCAGGTGTTCATCAATATTTTGGATAATGCCATCAAATACTCGGCTCTGGGCGGACGAATCACCGTCAAAATCTGGAAGGGCGAATACAAGGCCTTTGTCGAGATCATCGACCAAGGCCGGGGCATCCCGCCGGAGGACTTGGAGAACGTCAAGACGAAATTTTATAAGGGAAGCAACTCGGTGCGGGGCAGCGGAATCGGCCTTGCACTGGTCGATTCCATCATGACAGCGTTGGACGGCACGCTCGACCTCAAGAGCACGCTGGGACGGGGAACGGTCGTGACCCTTGGCCTGCCGCTGTACCATCGCTGAAAAGGAGAACGCAATGAATCAACCCAAAACCGAACGCTTCAAGACCAGTGTGGGCGGACAGGCCCTCATGGAAGGCATTATGATGCGCGGTCCGAAACAAATTTGTTGTGCAGTGCGCAAGCCGGACGGCACGATCGAAACGAAGATCGAGCCGACCCCGACCCACGGCGTCTGGACAAAAATTCCGCTGGTGCGCGGTGCAATTTCGATGATCGAAAGCCTCATCATGGGCTATCGCTACATGATGTACTCTGCACAGGTCAGCATGGGCGACGAGTACGACCCCGAGGAAGAGGAATCGGCCTTTGAAAAATGGGTCGGCGACCACTTCGGCAAAAAAGCCGAGGATGCGCTGCTGGTTCTGGCCGCTGTGCTGGGTGGACTGTTTGCAATTTTGCTCTTCACTGTCCTGCCGACGGTGCTGGTCGGCGGCCTGAACCACCTGCTCCCGCTGGGACGGTGGGGAAAGGTGATTCTGGAGGCGGTGCTGAAGGTCGGAATCTTCCTGACCTACATGGTCGCCATCTCCAAGATGAAGGAAATTCACCGCGTCTTTGAGTATCACGGCGCAGAGCACAAGACCATCGCCTGCTATGAGGCGGGCGACGAGCTGACCGTCGAGAACGTCCGGAAGTACACCCGCTTTCATCCCCGGTGCGGTACGAGCTTTTTGATCCTGGTCGTCATCGTCAGCGTGTTCCTGTACAGTGTGCTGCCGTGGAGCAGTACGGGTCTGCGGGTACTGTTCAAACTGCTCCTGTTGCCGCTTGTCATGGGCATCAGCTATGAGCTGCTCAAGTGGTGCGGACGGTCGGATAACCTTGCGACCCGCATCATCCGTCAGCCCGGCATCTGGGTGCAGCATTTGACCGTTTTCGAGCCGGATGACAGCATGATCGAGGTCGCAATTGCGGCGGTCACGCCCGTCCTGCCCGAGAACCCGGAGGATGGCAGATGGTAAACGAAGGAATGCTGCCGCGGGAAGCGGTGCGAGAGGCCGAGCTTCGCCTGACCGAGGTGGGCTGTCCGGATGCCGATTTCGACGCCCGGGAGCTGTTCCGGCTGGCGACGGGGCGGGATGTACGGCTTTCGGATAAGCCGCTGAACGCCGAGGAAGCCGGAAAACTGGAAGAGCTGGTCGTCCGGCGGTCGAACCGCGAACCCCTGCAATATCTCTGCGGAAGCTGGCCGTTTCTGGACTTTGAGCTGGCGGTCGGGCCGGGCGTGCTCTGCCCGCGTGCCGATACCGAGGTAGTGGCCGAAGCCGCCTCCGGAATGCTGGCGGGAGTGGAAAAGCCGAAGGTGCTTGACCTCTGCGCCGGAACGGGCTGTCTGGGACTGGGCGTGAAACGCTTCTGCCCGGATGCCGAGGTGACGAGCCTTGAAAAAAGCCCGGAGGCGTTCCACTATCTGGAACAGAACGCCCACCATGCTCTGAAACCGCAGGGGAGGACTGAGGACCTGCTTGCGCCGTCGGCCTTTGATGAACCTACGTTCGACTGGGGCGCGGTTCTGAACGGGCTGAAGGCGTCGAAACCGAAGCAGAGCGTGAACCCGGTGCGGGGTGACCTGTTCACCTACTGGGAGAGTCTGCCCGAGGGAGAGCTGGACCTCATCGTGTCCAATCCGCCCTACCTGACCGCCGCCGAGATGCAGGAATTGCAGCCGGAGGTGGCGCAAGAGCCGGCGATGGCTCTGGAAGCCGGGGAGGATGGGCTGGTATTTTACCGTGCAATTGCGGAACACTACCAGAAAGCCCTCAAGCCCGGCGGAGCGTTGGCCTTGGAAATTGGCTGGCAGCAGAAGGAGGCAGTGACCGCCCTTCTGGAAGAAAACGGCTGGGTCGAGGTCGAATGCCGGAAGGATTTTGGCGGCAATGACCGCTGTGTTTTGGCAAGGCGAAAAAATATCTGAGATTCAAACAACTTCTTGTTGTAAATTCTGAATTTTGTGATATACTATTAGGGAAAGTAAAACTGAACCCTCCGCACCTGCGCGGAACGCAGGATGCCGGGCATTGCGAACAAAAGGAGCAACAACTTATGGCAAAAAATCAGAACAACAATGTCGCACCCGCGACCCAGAAGACCGACCCGGGCGCAAAGAAGGATGCGCTGGCGACTGCGCTGGCACAAATTGAAAAGCAGTTCGGCAAGGGCGCAATCATGAAGCTGGGCGACAACACCGCCATGCAGGTGGACGCCATCTCCACCGGAAGCCTTGGCCTTGACCTTGCTCTGGGCGTGGGCGGTGTGCCCCGCGGCCGTATCATCGAGGTGTTCGGACCGGAATCCAGTGGTAAGACCACGCTGGCTCTCCACATTCTGGCCGAGGCACAGAAGAAGGGCGGCGAGGTCGCCTTCATCGACGTCGAACATGCCCTTGACCCGGCCTATGCCGAGGCTCTGGGCGTCAACATCAACGAGCTGCTCGTCAGCCAGCCGGATACCGGTGAGCAGGCGATGGAGATTTGTGAGGCACTGGTGCGCTCGGGCGCGATTGATGCCATCGTCGTCGACTCTGTGGCCGCAATGGTTCCCCGTGCAGAGATCGAGGGCGAGATGGGCGACAGCCACGTCGGTCTGCAGGCGCGTCTGATGAGTCAGGCCATGCGCAAGCTGACGAGTGTTATCGGCAAGACCAACACGGTCTGCGTGTTCATCAACCAGCTGCGTGAGAAGGTCGGCATCGTCTACGGCAACCCCGAGGTCACCACGGGCGGCCGCGCGCTGAAGTATTACGCTTCGGTGCGTATCGACATCCGCCGCGTCGAGGGTCTGAAGGATTCCTCCGGCCAGTTCATCGGCAACCACACCCGCGCAAAGATCGTCAAGAACAAGGTCGCGCCTCCGTTCCGTGAGGCCGAGTTCGACATCATGTTCGGTGAGGGCATCTCCAAGATGAGCGAGCTGATTGATGTGGGCGTCAAGCTGGGCATCGTCCAGAAGAGCGGCGCATGGTTCAACTATGGGGATGTTCGTCTGGGTCAGGGCCGCGACAATGCAAAGCAGTTCCTCAAGGATAACCCCGAAATTGCCAACGATATCGAGGGTCAGATCCGCGCCAACGCAGACAAGCTGTATGCGACCCGCCGTCCGGCAGGCAAGGCCGCGGCCGCAACTGAGAGTGCAGCTTCCGACGAGAAGGAGACTGCAACTGCAAAAGAACCCGTGGTGAAAGCTCCGACCCGCAGCAGCGAGAGCGAGCTGGACATTATGGTGGAGGACTAAATGGCCTTTTCGCGTAGGACTCGCCCCCTGACCGAGGAAGAGAAATCGACCGACCTCGCCAAAGCCCGCGCCCGTGCGCTGGAAACGCTGGCCGGACAGGAAATTTCTTCCGGTCAGCTGTATGAGCGGCTCTGCCGTGCGTTCACCGAACAAACGGCGGCACAGGTCGTGGCGGAGATGGTCGAGCGGCAATATCTGGACGATGACCGCTATGCCGAGGTCCGGGCGCGGGGGCTTCTCGCCGCCCGGAAGAGCCGCCGTGCAGCGGCACAGAACCTCCGCCAGAAGGGGCTGAGCCCGAATCAGATCCAGCAGGCCTTGGAGCAGGTCTACACCCCGGATGAAGAGGGGGAAGACCCGGAGCTGGAAGCTGCCGCCGCACTGGTGGAGAGCCGCTACCGCTCCAAGCTGGCCGCTGGCCGACGTGACCTTGTGGTCGCGGCCCTGATGCGCCGGGGCTTTGCCTATCCGGTCATCAAAGAGGCCGTAAGAAGAGTGGAAGAACAAGAGTAACAGAAAGAGAGTATTATCCCCCTATGAAAATTGCATGTATTTCCCTCGGCTGTCCGAAGAATCAGGTCGACTTGGACGGCATGGTACATATCCTGCTTTCGGCAGGCCACGAGACGGTGGCAGAGCTGGGCGAAGCGGATGTCATCCTCGTCAACACCTGCGGCTTCATCGAGAGCGCGAAGACCGAGGCCATCGAGAATATTCTGGAGGCCTGCTCCTACAAGCAGGTGAACCCGAACCTGAAAGTCATCGTCACGGGCTGTCTGGCCGAGCGTTACCGCAGCCAGATCGAGGAAGAGATCCCCGAGGTCGACGCGGTGGTCGGCTGCGCCTCAAACAAGGCTATCGACTCGATCGTGGCGCGTCTGTTCAACGGCGAGGAGCACCTCGAAAGCTACGGCATGAAGAAGGACTTCCCGCTGGGCGGCAAGCGTGTCATCGGCACGCCCGCACACTATGCTTACCTGAAAATTGCCGAGGGCTGCAACAACCGCTGCCATTACTGCGCGATCCCGGCCATCCGCGGCCCGCTCCGCAGCCGTGACATGGCCGACTGCGTGGCCGAGGCGCGCTGGCTGGCGGGTGAGGGCGTAAAGGAGCTCATCATCGTCGCACAGGACCCCACCGCTTACGGTGAGGACTGGGGCAAGCCGGGCAGCATTTGCGAGCTGCTGGACAAGCTGAATAAGATCAGCGGCCTCGAGTGGATCCGCATCATGTACGCTTACCCCGAGCGCATCACCGACGAGTTCATTGCCGCCATGCAGCGGAATGAGAAAGTCGTGCCCTACCTCGACCTGCCCATCCAGCACTGCAACGACGAAATTCTGAAAAACATGAACCGCCGATCCAACCGCGCCGAGCTGCTGGAGGTTATCGGCAAGCTCCGCAAGTCGATCCCCGGCATCACCCTGCGCACGACCCTCATTGCGGGCTTCCCGGGTGAGACGGAGGAGCAGTTCGACGACCTGTGCAATTTCGTCAAAGAGGTCAAGTTCGACCGTCTGGGCTGCTTTGCCTACTCCGCCGAAGAGAACACCGTCGCCGCCAAGATGGATGGCCAGATCGAGCAGGAGGTCAAGGATCGCCGTGCCGAGCTGGTGATGCAGATCCAGACCGGCATCATGGCACAGAAGCAGGCGGACAAGGTCGGCCAGACTGTCCGGGTCATCTGCGACGGCATCGACGAGGAGAGCGGCCTGTATCTCTGCCGCACGATGGGCGACGCCCCCGAGGTGGACGGCAATGTCTGCGTGTCCAGCGAAGAGCCGCTCTATCCCGGCGAGTTCTACAACATTCTGGTGGACGACAGCGACCTGTACGACCTGTACGGCACTGTTGCAAAATAACAAAATTGGAGGGGAATCTTTATGAATTTACCCAATAAATTGACCCTGACCCGAATTGTTCTTGTTCCGGTCTTTATGATCTTCGTCTCGCTGACCCAGTTCGGCACGGCCGATTTCAACCCGATCATGTATCTGCTGGCGGGCATCATCTTCGCCGTGGCAAGCATCACCGATTTTTTGGACGGCCATCTGGCCCGCAAGTGGAACATGGTGACGGACTTCGGCAAGTTTGCTGACCCGCTGGCCGACAAGCTGCTGACGACGGTCGCCTTTATTTACATGATGCGGGACGGCGTTTGCTCCCCGGTGGTGCTCTGCATCATCCTCGCCCGCGAGTTTGCCGTTTCCGGTCTGCGCATGGTCGCAGCGGGTGCAAAGGACGGCAAGGTCATCGCCGCGAACATGTGGGGCAAGGTCAAGACCGTGCTCCAAATGCTGTCCATCATCTTCTACTTCTTTGGCACGTCCCTGATTCCGGGCGTAGTCGCCAAGGGAGATGTCGGCTTCATCGCCTCCTGCCTCTGCTGGCTGGTGGCGGCGGTCACGGCGATTTCCGGCATCAAGTATCTGTGGGATAACCGCAGCTTCATCAATACCGCAAAATAAAAGAGTAATAACCTCTCAGTCGAGCGAACGCTCGCCAGCTCCCCTATGAGGGGAGCCTTTGGCAGTAAGATGAAATTTTTCTGACTGCCAAGGCCTCTCCTATCAGGAGAGGTGGCATCCCGAAGGGATGACGGAGAGGTTTTTCTGATATTTCCGCAAATTATAACGAATCGGAGATTCTTTCATGAAGAAAAAGCTCTGGAACATCTGCCGCCGGGTGCTGTCCATCGTGCTGAACCTTGCCGTCGTCTACATGGAGCCCATCGCCGCCCGGCTTAGCTGGGAAGCGGTCGGGACGCAGATGTTCTCCTTCTACACCGAAAATTCCAACTTTTTCACGGCCTTCGTCTGTCTGCTGATGGCATTGTTCCAGCTGAGAGCCTTACTGACCGGGCGGGAGATCCCGCTCTGGGTCAAGCGGCTCAAGTACATCGCGACCTGCTGTCTGACGATGACCTTCCTGACCGTAGTGCTCATCCTTGCGCCCTATTACAAGGCTGAGGGCGGCGTGGTGTTTCTGCTGACGGAAAGCTCGATGCTTTACCATCACCTGCTCAACCCGCTGTGTGCGTTCGTCTCGTTCGTCCTTTTGGAGCGCGAGCCGAGGCTGTCCGGCCGGAACGTGTTCTGCGCCCTCATCCCGACCCTGCTCTATGGTTCGATCGCAGTCTGGGCGAATGTCCAGCGCATCATCGTCGGGCCGTATCCCTTCCTGATGGTCTATGAGCAGACGATCCAGCAATCGCTGGAATGGCTGGTCGCCATCGTCTGTATGAACCTCTTCTATGCGTGGCTCGTCTGGAAAGCGGGCGGCGGTCATCCGAAAAAGGCATAAAAAGAACGGTCTGTCAAACGACAGACCGTTTTTTATACGGATATCTTACAGCAGCGGGATTCCGGCCTTTTCGCAGGCCTCACGGGTGGCTTCGTCCCAGACGCTTGCTTGGACTTCGCCGATGTGTGCGCTGCCCAGCAGGAGCATGCACAGACGGCTCTGGCCGATGCCGCCGCCGATGGTGTAGGGCAGCTCGCCGGACAGGACAGCCTTGTGGAAGGGCAGCTCCCGGCGGTCGTCACAGCCGGCCATCGTCAGCTGCTTGTCCATGCTCTCGGGGCTGACGCGAATGCCCATGCTGCTCAGCTCATAGCTGCACTGGAGCGGGTTGTTCCAGAAGAGCAGATCGCCGTTCAGATCCCAATCGTCGTAGTCAGGGGCGCGGCCGTCGTGGGGCTTGCCGCTCTTGAGGGGTGCGCCGATCTTCATCAGGAAGGTCGTGCCGTTCTCCTTGACGAAGGCGTTCTCGCGCTCCTTCGGGGTCAGGTCGGGGTACTTGTCCTCAAGCTCCTGCGTGGTGATGAAGGTCACGTTGGGGGTGTGGAGCGGGAGATCCTGCAGCTGGGGGAACATGGCGTGCAGGTTCATCTCGGTGGCACAGACGGCGGAAACGATAGACCGCACGACGTTTTTCAGGTAGGCTTCGTTCCGATCCTCCTCGCGGATGATCTTCTCCCAATCCCACTGGTCGACGTAGACTGAGTGCAGGTTGTCCAGCTCCTCGTCGCGGCGGATGGCGTTCATGTCGCAGTACAGACCCTTGCCGACCCGGAAGCCGTAGTCCTTCAGTGCCTTGCGCTTCCACTTTGCCAACGACTGGACGACCTGTGCCTCTGTGCCGCTGTCCTTGATGTCGAAGGTGACCTTCCGCTCGACGCCGTTCAGATCGTCGTTCAGACCGGTGGATGCCTCCAGAAACAGCGGAGCGGACACGCGATAGAGGTTCAGCGTTGCGCACAGGGTGTCGGCGAACAGGCGCTTGACCGTGCCGATGGCGCGCTGAGTGTCGTACAGGTTCAGCGCGGGCGTGTAGTTTTCGGGAATCGTAATTTTACTCATAATCGTTACCCCTCTGGCAGAATTTGCACTTCGGACAGCCGACTTGCCGCCCCAGAAGCACACTTTCCCATTGATATATTGAAATTATGGCACAATTCCCAGCGGTTGTAAAGGGGAGAGCGGAAAATCAGCCCTTCAAAATAAACCTTGGCCCTTCCTCGCCGAGGATTCCCATGGGGACGAAGCCGACCTTGCGGAGGACGGCTTGGGATGCGGCGTTGTCAGGCTCGGTCTCGGCTTCGACGGCAGAGACGCCGGGCTGCTCCAATGCCCATTTGCAGGCGGCACGGACAGCCTCGGTGGTGTAGCCCTGATTCCAGAATTCCGGCTCGATGCCGTAACCAATTTCCGGATGGCCGTTTTCGGGCAGGCCCTTGAAACAGAGGTCGCCCACCCAGTCGCCGGAATCGTTCTGGTAAAGCCCCCACGCGGTGTACCAGAGCCATTGTTCGGGGTGTGCGGTGCAGCCATTCAGCATGTCGTGATAGGCCTTCACCATTTCCGGGTCAGTAGTGCGGTCGATGAGCCCCTGCAGGGCGTCGGGACGGAGCGGGATGAGAAAGAGACGTTCGGTCAAAAGCTGCATGAGAACCTCCTGAATCGAAATGCGTTTTTCTGAGTGTAGCACAGCGCGGAGCACAAGTCAAAAGCAGGGAAGAATCTTGACTTCCCACGGGCATCTCATTATAATAGATTTATAAGGAAAAATGCGTTTATCCGGGCAGAGTAGCACGAAAAGCATCTGTGCAGAGAGAACAGGCCGTTGGCTGAAAGCCTGTTTGCAGAGCGGCGTGTGAAGTGCGCCCGGACAGCACACCGTGGGAAATCAGTATCGCGGTGCGGAGGCCCCGTTATCGGCTTTGAGCGACAAACAGAAGTGGAACCGCGGAATTTTCAAAGCCGCCTTCGATGCCCGTGCAGAATGTACGGTTCGAGGGCGGTTTTTTTGCGGCTTTTGGCTGTCACACAAAAGGAGTAGAGAATTATGCAGATCTTTAACACGCTGACCCGTCAGAAGGAAGAGTTTGTCCCGCAGGTGCCCGGTGAGTACCGGATCTATGTCTGCGGCCCGACCGTCTATAACTATATCCACATCGGCAACGCCCGCCCGCTGATCGTCTTTGATACCCTCCGCCGTTACCTCGAGTATCGCGGCAACAAGGTCATCTATGTCTCCAACATCACCGACATCGACGACAAGCTCATCAACAAGGGCAAGGAAGAGGGCACTTCCATGAAGGAAGTCGCCCAGCGGTTTGAGGCAGAGTATCTGAAGGATGCCGCTGGACTGAACTGCAAGAAGCCGACCGTTCAGCCCCGCGCGACTGAGCATATCCAGCAGATCCTCGACATCGTGAAGGACCTCATTGATTCCGGTCATGCTTACGTTGCAAAGAATGGCGACGTCTATTTCCGCGTCAAGAGCGACCCCAGCTATGGCAAGCTGAGCCACCTCAAGTTGGACGACCTCGAGAGCGGTAACCGCGAGCTGCGGAGCCAGATGGAGGATGACCTGAAAGAAGACCCGGCGGACTTCGCCGTCTGGAAGGCTGCAAAGCCCGGTGAGCCTGCATGGGAAAGCCCCTACGGAATGGGTCGCCCGGGCTGGCACATCGAGTGCAGTGCCATGAGCCGCACCCACCTCGGCAAGACCATCGACCTCCACTGCGGCGGTCAGGACTTGATCTTCCCCCACCACGAGAACGAGATCGCACAGAGTGAGTGCGCAAACGGCTGCGAGTTCGCCCGCTACTGGATGCACAACGGCTTCATCAACGTGGACAATCAGAAGATGTCTAAGAGCCTGCACAACTTCTTCACCGTCCGTGATGTGGCGAACCTCTACGGCTATGAGCCGATCCGCTACTTCATGCTGACCGCAGGCTATCGGATGCCGCTGAACTACACCGTCGACCTCATCGAGAGCTGCAAGAACAGCCTCGAGCGTCTCTACACCTGCCGCGAGAACCTCGACTTTGCCCTGAGCAAGACCGAGTTCGGCACGGACGAGACCCTGAAGGCCAAGGCAGACGAGGCACGCACCAAGTTCTGTAAGGCAATGGACGATGACCTGAACACCCCCGATGCACTGGCTGCTGTGTTCGACCTCGTGAAGGAGATCAACACCCTGTCTGCTTCCTCGAGCAAGGCTGCTCTGGAGGCTGCTGCCGCTGCATTCGACGAGATCACCGGCGTTCTGGGTCTGATGTACAACCGCAAGAAGGACGAAGTCCCCGCCGAGGTGACCGAGCTGGTCGAGAAGCGTGCCGCTGCAAAGAAGGCCAAGGACTGGGCAACGGCCGATGCCATCCGCGCAGAGCTGACGGCGATGGGCTGGGCGGTCAAGGATACCGCACAGGGCCCGCAGCTGTCCAAGCTGTAAGAGGATCGCTCCGATAGTTTCGTAAAAAGAAAAGCATGTGAGATGCTTCCTGGAAGGGGCGTCTCACATGCTTTTTGCGTTTTTTAGTTTAGTTGAACTTGAAGATCTTCTGGGCGAAGCGGTAGCCGCCGAGGATGACCTTGTCGCTCTTGGGGAAGTTCATGTTCGTCACGCCGCCGACGCTCAGAACGACCGAGCGGTAGACGTCAGATTTGGTG
>CAVJGY010000010.1:0-17921 GCA_963648915.1 Acutalibacteraceae bacterium
ATGATGACCTGTGCGGAGATGATGTTTGCCGCCTTGCGGGACATGTCCTTGTAGTCTTTTGCACGAATGATCTTCATACGTTGAACCTCCTGTTTTCTTACCCGCTGCCCTCAGCGAGGGCAGTTTTCCTTTGATTAGTATACCATGTTTCTGAATGGGAAAATAGTCTTTTGTGTGAATTAAAAGGCCGCCGAGACCGGGCGCGAACGCCCGCCCCCGGCGGCCTTTCAAACAGCTGCGGAATCAACCAGACTTCCGCAGAAAATGCGGTTTCGAGATGCTCTTACAGCATCTTCTTCAGCTCGTCGTAGACGAACTGGACCTTCGTACCGATGACGACCTGGCAAGCGTTCTTGCTCGGACGGATGACGCCAGCTGCACCAGCGGCCTTGACAGCCTTTTCATCGACAGCGGTGTAATCCTTGATCTCGAAACGCAGGCGGGTAGCGCAGTAGTCGACGTTTGCGACGTTGCCCTTGCCGCCGATTGCCTTCAGGACGCCAGCAGCAACCTCAGTGTAGTTGTTGTTTGCCAGAACGACCTTCTTCTCAGCCTCTTCATCGTCGTCCTCACGGCCGGGGGTCTTGAGGTCGAACTTGGTGATGGCGAAGTAGAACACCAGATAGAACACGACGAATGCAGCGATGCCCAGAGGGATGATCATCCAAGTTTTAGCAGCTGCGGGCAGGGATGCGGAGAAGACCAGGTCGGTCGCACCTGCGGAGAAGCAGAAGCCAGCACGGAAGCCGGAGTAGTAGGTGATGATGGTGAAGATGCCGTACAGAGCAGCGTAGACGATGTACAGCGGGAAGCAGAGGAACATGAAGCCGAACTCGAACGGCTCGGTGACGCCGCAGACGAACGCGCAGATCGCAGCGGAGACGACCAGACCAATAGCAGCCTTCTTGTTCTTTGCGGTCTTGACCATTGCCAGAGCAGCACCGGCGATACCGAACATCATGCAGGGGAAGAAGCCGGACATATACATACCGAGGCTCCAGCCCACATCAGCGGAGGTCTCACCAGCCCAGAAGTGGGACAGGTCGCCCAGACCGATGGTGTCGAACCAGAAGACGTTGTTCAGAGCGTGATGCAGACCGGTGGGGATGAGCAGACGGTTCAGGAAAGCATAGATACCTGCGCCGATGCCGCCCATACCAGCGATGCCGTTGCCGATCGCGACCAGTGCGCCGAAGATGACGGGCCAGACGAACAGCAGAACGACAGAAACGACGATGGAGATCAGGCCGGTAGCGATCGCAACGAAACGCTTGCCGGAGAAGAATGCCAACCAGTCAGGCATCTGGGTGTTCTTGAACTTGTTGTAGCAGGCTGCACCAATGATAGCTGCCAGAATGCCGATGAAGGAGTTGCCGGCGATCTTCTGGTATGCGATATAGGTGGTGGTGCCTTCCTCGAGGGTACGGACTGCGCCGACCACTGCGGGGTTCAGAAGCTGCTGCATCATCAGGAAGCTGACCAGACCAGCCAGACCAGCAGTACCGTCATGGTCGTCTGCCAGACCGACAGCTGCGCCGATGGCGAACAGCCAAGCCATGTTATCGATCAATGCGCCGCCTGCCTTGATGAGCAGGAAGCCGATGGTGTATGCTGCGCCGGAAGTTGCGCCCTCAGCACCCATAACAGCGGGAGCGAGTGCATAGCCGATGCCCATCAGGATGCCGCAGATCGGCAGAGCCGCGACAGGAAGCATCAGTGCCTTGCCTAGTTTCTGGAGATACTTCATCATAAGACACATTCCTCCTTAAAGAATGTTTTCTTTTTACAGACGCTTCTGGTTGAAAGCCGTCCATAATTGCGTAACATTATCTTAACACATTTTCAGAAAAAAAGAAACCCTTTTCCGGTCATTTTCTGTCAAATTGCTTCAAAAGTCCTTATTTGTGATTGATTTGGTAAAAAGTTTTTGGTTTTCGTGTCAAAAAGTCGGTCTAAAAATGAAAATTGTTTTCTTTTTGAATGCAATTCCTTCAAACACTTGCATCCAAGGGGCAAATCGGGTACTATACTATTAAAAGAAAAGCAAAATTCTGGGAGGATTTTCCAAATGGAATGGACTGATATTCGTCTGACCGTCGCCAAGTCCGACGCCGACAACGCCGAAGCCGTTGCGACCATGATCGCCGAGGGCGGCATCTATATCGAGGACTACAGCGACATCGAACAGCAGGTGGCTGAAATTGCCCACGTCGACCTCATCGAACAGGAACTTCTGGACAAGCCCCGCGACACCGTCATCATTCATATGTATCTTGAGCCGGGCGCATCGCCCATCGAAACGCTGGCTCTCATCTCCGCCCGGATGGAGGCGGCAGGCATCGCCTACACCGTCGAGACCGAGGGCGTGGAGCAGGAGGACTGGCAAAACGGCTGGCGCAAATACTATCACCCGATGGACATCGGCCAGCACCTTGCCATCGTCCCGTCCTGGCAGGAGTACGACACCGACCGGGTCAAGCTCATCCTCGACCCGGGTCTGGCCTTCGGCACGGGCGGACACGAGACGACCAGCCTTTGCCTTGAAGCCCTCGACGAGCGGGTCAAGGGTGGTGAGCGTGTGCTGGACATCGGCACAGGCAGCGGCATCCTTGCCATTGCCGCACTGAAGCTGGGTGCAGCCACCGCCGAGGGCGTGGACATTGACCCGGTGGCCGTCCGTACTGCCGGCGAGAACGCCGCACTGAACGGCGTCGCCGACAAGCTGACCGTTCTGGTGGGCGACCTGTCCGACAAGGCCAGCGGCAAGTATGACATCATCACGGCCAACATCGTCGCGAACGCCATCATGAGCCTTGCCCCGGCCGTTCCCGGCCTGATGGCTGACAACGCCACCTTCATCGCAAGCGGCATCATCGACAGCCGGAAGGATGAGGTCATCACCGCACTGGAAGCCGCCGGGCTGACCGTTCAGGAGGTCAAGGAGAAGCGCGGCTGGGAGTGCATCGTTTGCAAGAAATAATCCTCTCAGTCATTGCTCCGCAATGCCAGCTCTCCCAGAGGGAGAGCCTATGATGTAATTGGATTGGAGAATATATGCCGCACCGCTATTTTACAACTGAAATTTCCGACGGCACGGCCGTGCTTCGCGGCGCAGACGCCCACCACCTTTCCCGGGTCATGCGGGCAAAGCAGGGCGACACTGTCATTCTATGTGACGGAAACGCCGTCGAATACACCGCCACCATCACCGGATTCGGGGACGAGCTGGTGGAGTTTTCGGTGGAAGAGGGCTATCCTAGTGCCGCCGAGCCGGACATCGACGTGACCCTTCTGGTCGGCTATCCGAAACAGGACAAGCTGGAGCAGATTATCCGCCACGGCGTGGAGCTGGGCTGTGCGCACTTCGTGCCCTTCTTCAGCCGCTACTGCGTCGCCGCCCCGAAAAAAGAGGAGCAGAAGAACGAGCGGTACAACCGCATCGCCTTTGAAGCCGCCAAGCAGTGCGGCCGGGGCGTTCTGCCGGACGTCGCTCTGCCGCTCCCGAATTTCGGCGCGGTCTGCCGCAGTCTCGGCGAATACGACCTCGTGCTCTTCTGCTACGAGTGCGGCGGTCAGCCCCTTCGTCAGCTGATGGCCGACCTGCCCCGCACCGAGGGACGGAAGCCGAAGATCGCCATCATCACCGGAGCAGAGGGCGGCTTCGCCGTCGAGGAAGCTGCAGCCGCCGCCAATGCCGGAGCAAAGACCATCGGCCTTGGCCCGCGCATCCTCCGCTGTGAGACAGCTCCTCTCGCCGTCCTCTCCGCCGTCATGACCCTGACCGGAAATCTGGAATAAGCGTTTTTATGACAAAAGGCATCGCCGCAGCGATGCCTTTTGTTTTTTGTTGTTTTATTCCGCCATTGCTTCCCGGAGGGCTTTTTTGGTCTCGAGAAGGGCGAGGGGGCTCATGGAGAAGCTGCGCAGACCCATATGGAGGTACTGCACGGTATTCGCCGGGTTGCCGACAGCAAGGCCGCAGATGGTGACGGGAATGTTCCGCGTCTTGGCGGCGTCCATCACCATCGCGATGAGCCGCTTCATGGCGGGGCTGGCCGGGCGGTAATAGTGCTCGACCATTGCGATTTCCCGGTCGACGGCGTGGGTGTACTGGGTCAGGTCGTTCGTGCCAATGACGAAGAAATCACAGCCGTGTGCCACGAAATCCTCCGCCGTCAGGCAGGCCGCCGGGACGCTGAGCATCACGCCGAAGGGGGTGTTCTCGTCGAAAGGGATGTTTCGCTCCCGCAGGCTGTCCTTGCAGTGCTCGACCAAGCGCATGGCCGAATCCCAGTCCTCCACATCCGTCACCATCGGGAACATGATGCGCAGAGGCCCGCGTGCCGAGGCACGGAGGAGGGCGCAGATTTGTGTCTCGAACTGACGGGGACGAAGCAAGCTGCTTCGGATGCCGCGCAGACCCAGCTTGGAGGACTGCAAGCCCCGGAAAGCGTCGGCCACGGTGCGGTCTGCACCGAAGTCAAAGGTGCGGACAGTCACCGGGTGTCCATCGGCGGCAGCGATGCAGGCCGAATAGAACACATACTGCTCCTGCTCGTCCAGAGAGCGTCCGGGCATCATCATGTAACTGCTGCGGAGCAGGCCAATGCCCGCTGCACCCGACTGCATAGCCGTCGAGATGTCCTCCGGGCCGAAGCAGTTCGCCAGCAGCTCGAACTCCTGATTGTCCCGCGTCCGGCAGGGAAGGGCACAGAGGGCGTTCAGCTCCTCATTCTCCCGCTGCAAGTCGCAGATGCGGGTGACGGCCTGCTGGCGGGTGACGGCATCCGGGTCGAGGGTGCATTCGCCATTGGTCGCGTCAAGGATGACCGTGCGGCCGTCGCAGTCCTGCAAGAAGTCCTCTCCGACCTGTACGACACTGGGAATTTTCAGCGACCGGGCAATGATGGCCGCATGGCTCTGTCCGCTGCCCTCCGACGTGATGATGCCCAAGATCATCCCAGCAGGCACGCTGAACAGGTCGCTCGGCATCAGCATATCCGTTGCAATGATGACCGGATGGTCGAGTGCCAGCCAGACGCGCGGGCGGTTGCTGAGGATGTTCATGACGCGGCTGGTCGCGTCCAGAATGTCGACGCTCCGGAGCTGCATGTAGGCGTTGTCCTCCATGTTCGCCAGCTGGTCGGCGTAACGGTGTCCGACCTTGCTCATGGCCTCCGCCGCGCCGATGCCCGCTTTGATTTGGAAGCGGACTTCTTTCATGAAGCCCTCATCCTCCAGCATCATACTCTGAAAGAGGAAGATGGCCTCCTCAGTCGGGCCGGCACGCTTCATCATATCTTCCAGCTCATGCTGTGCGGTGTAGATAGCGGCATCCAGACGCTTCTGTTCCCGCTCCGGGTTGAACGGCCCGGCACTGAAATTTCCGAAGTGCCGTTCCAGACGGCTGACCTGTCCAAGCACCAGACCCGGCGAGGTCGGATGTCCTTGATATACCTTCATTCTTCGCTCACCTCCAACGGAACAGCCCCGGTCAATGTCTCATAGACCAGTGCTTGTAGGAATGTATTGGGAAGCAGGGCAGCGCGCGCAGCCTGTGCCGCTGTTCCACTGCCCTCAAACAGGGGTGCAAAGCTGTTGATGCGTTCCCGGTCGCAGGCGGCAAGGAAGGCCTCGCCCAGCGACTTGGTGGTATAGAAATGCGCCGGGTCAACGCCTGCGTCCTCCGCCGCTGCTTCCAGCGGTGCAAGCTCTTTATCGTTCATGTTCGCCAGCAGAAGGGCGGCGTCTGCGGTCAGGGTGACCGGATACTTCGCCTTGACTGCCTGCTGCACGGCGTCGAATCTCTCCCGGAAACGAGCGGCCTCCGCGCTGCTCTCTGCGTCCGAGGAGACGGCATAGGCACAGCCGCGCAGTTTCCCGAACGCACGCAGGGTATCGTAATAGCCAAGCTCGATGTTCCGCCGGGCGGTGTCCGGGTCGAAGTGCAGGATATCGCCCAGCTCCCAGTAACTCTTTATCATGGTGGTCGGCAGTCCGGTGCGGTTGGGGCGGGTGATGCCCACGCCCTCCAAATCGACACAGACCAGCTCCTCCGCGCCCATCTTCTTGGCGAGTCCGGTCGGCATGTTGTCGCTGTATCCGCCGTCGAGGAATTTGACTCCATCAATTTGTCTTGCCCGCAACGCCGGGAAACAGGCCGCAGAAGCCAGCAGGTAGTCTTTCACCTTGCCCCCGGGGATTTCCTCTAAGGGAAGCTCCCGGGCTTTCAGGCCGCGCTGCTCGACTGTCACCAGACCGAACCGGATGGGCGACGCACGAAGCTTGTCCTCGTCCAGCACCCGCTCAACGATCTCCTCCAGCGGGGTCACATCCATGCCGCCCGCACGGACGGCGTCCCGCAGAAAGCTGTGCAGCTCGGAAAGATCGGCGTTCTCCTCGGGCAGCTCCATCACATCCTGACTGCGGATGGTGAGCCACATGTCCCGCGCCGTCTCGTACAAATCGAGGGCAAACATCGCGCCGTTCAGACTGCCGACGCTCGTGCCCGTGATGATCTGCGGCCTCCAGCCCAGCTCGGTCAGAGCGCGCCAGACACCCACCTGATAGCTGCCGCGTGCACCGCCGCCCGCCAGAACAAGAGCCTTCTGCGTTGTGTTGTTTTGTGCCATCTGTGCCGCCTCCCGAAGATGGTTCTTCAACGAACCGGTTTTTTCAAGAGTATAGCATATTTCCGGGAAAATTTCTCCCTGTTTTTGTAACAAAAAACATGGTATAATTTTAGTGCTATTACAAAGGAACGAAACAGGAGGCATCCCATGCGCTGCAAGCAATGGATCTTTGATATGGACGGCACACTGACCGACAGCATGGTGACAGTGTGGGAGAACGCACCGCTGGCGTTGCTGGAACGGTTCGGCAAAACGCCCGAGCCGCATCTCCATGATATTCTACTCCCGCTTGGTCTGCGAGAAAGCGCGGAATATCTGATAACTCACTACGAACTTCCGCTGAATGAGTCGAGCTATGTCGACGCCCTGCGGGAGACGGTCAGCCAGCTGTATGAGCAGGTCGAGCTGAAGCCCGGCGTGCGGGAACTGCTGGCACATCTCCGTGCCGAGGGTGCACGCTGCTGCATCTGCTCGAACACTTGGGAGGCGCAGTGCCGCACCGTCCTGAACCGGCTGGGCATCGCGGACTATTTCGAGTTCTACATCACCGCACAGGGTGCAAAGAGCAAGCACATGCCCGATGTCTTTTACGAGGCGATGGAGCGTCTGGGCGGCACTGACCCGGCCCAGTGCGCCGTCTGTGAGGACGCGGCCTATTCCGCCCGCACTGCACACACGGCGGGCTTTCATCTGCTCACCATTGCCGACTGGTGCAGCCGTGCCGACGAGCCGGAGCTGCGGAACATCAGCGACCAGTTCGTCACCGACTGGCGGCAGCTGGACTGGGAAACGCTTTAATACATAAGAAAGGAAGCCGCCGTCATGGAGAACATCTACAATCAGCTGAACAGCTATCTCAAGGGCAGCAATCGTTTCGGCACGAACGAGGAGATCGCGCGGTTTCTTCTGGTGCATCT
Organism: Acutalibacteraceae bacterium; assembly: GCA_963648915.1. Classification (GTDB taxonomy): domain Bacteria; phylum Bacillota; class Clostridia; order Oscillospirales; family Ruminococcaceae; genus Faecalibacterium. The sequence goes on from CAVJGY010000010.1 coordinate 7,550, forward strand.
CGACCAGATCCCCGAAATGCGGCTGGCGGACGTTGCGGTGCAGTGTCACGTCTCCACGCCGTCGGTCATCCGGTTCTGCCGGGAGCTGGGCTATGACGATTACACCGCCTTCAAAAATGCAGCGGAGGACTACCGCTGTGACATCCATTCCCGTGAGCTGAATCCTGAGATTCCCTTGAACCTCTTCGGCAGTCAGGAAGAGTTCACCGCTTCTTTGGAAGAGTGGCTCGACCGTCTCCGGGACGATGTGCTTCACACCATGGTAAGACTTGACCGGAAGCAGGTCGAACGGTTGGCGCGGGAGATGCTGCAATACCGCTATGTCTATCTGTTCGGCGCGGGATTATCTGGCATTTTGTGCGAGCATCTGCGCATCCGATTAGCACGGTGCGGCAAGCTGGCGGTCAATCTTAGTTCTCCCAAGCTGGATGTTGCCCTGACCCCCAGCAAAAAGGACACTCTTTCCATTGTATTCACTCAGCACGGGCGATTTATGGATGAACAGCCCGAACTGCTGCCTTATATCCATAAAAACTCTGACCGGGTCTGGATGATTACCCAGAATCCTCCCGAAAAGTTCCGGCCTCTGCTGGCGGATGAGATCATCTATTTGCCCAGCGAAGAGGAAAACATCGAGGCCGAATACCTGACGATGGTGTATTTTCAGGAGCTTTTGAGCGAATATTTCCGCCTTCTCCATCCTGACACGCCCCGATATTGACATTTTGCACAACAGCGCATCTTTTTCATTGTACAGTTCATCAAAAAGTACAAATTCCGTATGTACAGAATTTGTACTTTTTTGTTTTTTCCTCTTACGGTATGTTACAATCTTCTTGCAAAACAACAGGAGAGCGGCCGCTCTGATTCCGTTGAAAATCGTCGTGCAAAAGAAATATGGAGGAAAACGAAATGGCATCCAAACACACCCAGCTGGTCGAGACATTACTGCCTCTGGTCGGCGGAAAAGAGAACATCCTACAGGCGAGCCACTGCATGACCCGCCTGCGCCTGAATCTGAAGGATTACGGCAAGGCAGACATCAACGCCATCAAGAAGGTCAAAGGTGTGATGGGCTGTGTCCACAGCGGCGGACAGCTGCAAATCATCATCGGCACGACCGTCGCGGATGTGTATGACGAATTCTGCAAGGTGACAGGTCTGGAAAAGCAGGCCGCCATCGACGAGGACCTCGACAAGGGCGAGAAGAAAAAGCTGACAGGCAAGGGCGTTGTGGACGCCATCTTCGCCTATCTGAGCGGCACACTGACCGCCATCATCCCGGTCATGCTTGCAGCTTCTCTCTGTAAGACGGTCGTTGCGGTCTTTGGCCCGAACCTGCTGGGCGTGATGTCCGCCGAGGGCGACCTCTACAAGCTGTTCACGATGGTCGGTGACGCTGGCTTCTACTTCCTGCCCATCATCGTCGCCAACTTTGCGGCGAAAAAGATGAACGTCAACTCCGGCATTGCCATGTTCATCGCGGGCATCATGCTCCACCCGACCTTTACGGGGATGGCGGCAGAGGGAGCTTCTTTCTCTGTCTACGGCATCCCATGCAGTGTCCAGAACTATTCCAGCACCGTTGTGCCGATCCTGCTCATCGTCTGGATCATGAAATATGTCGAGGGCTTCTTCAAGAAATTCTGCCCCGATGTCCTGAAAGTCGTCGGCGTTCCCTTCGGTACGCTCCTCGTCATGCTTCCCATCGCACTCTGCGTCCTCGACCCTGCCGGTGCTATCCTCGGCAACTATGTCTGCAACGGCATCCTCGCCCTGTACGATGTGTTTGGCCCTCTGGCTCTCGCAATTCTCGGCGCATTCTTCGCCCTGATGGTTTCCACGGGTATGCACAGCCTGCTCTTCGTCTCTCTGTTTACTACCTTCCCCATGATTGGCTATGATGCTTTCCTGATTCCCGGCGTTCTGGCAAGCAGTTGGGCAGGTGCAGCTGTCTGTTTTGCGATCGCACTCCGCTGCAAGAAGCCCGAGAACCGTTCCACCTTTATCAGCTACATTCTGACCTGGTTCTTCGGTGCTGTTGGTGAACCGATGATCTACGGCCTTATGTTCAAGTACAAGGCCGCTCTAATCGGCTCAGTCGCTTCCGGTGCTGTCGCTGGCTTTGTTGCCGGTCTGATGGGTCTGAAAGCCTACGTTCTGAACACTACAAACGGCATGTACGGCCTGCTGGCCTTCCTCGGCGGCCCGACCTTCAACTATGTTGCTCTGGCCGTCACTCTTGCTGCCAGCATCATCGCAGGCATTGCCATCACGATGGTCCTGCCCTTCAACGAGGACGAATAAATCCCCAATTCTCAACAGGAGAGATTTCACATGGAAGTTTTTAAACACGAGCAGCTGTCTGAGCGGCTCATCCGCATCACAGACTTCACAGGCGTCTGCTGCTATCTCGCCATCGGTGAGAAGCGCGCCGTCCTGCTGGACACCATCAACGGTATCGGCGATCTGCGCTCCTATGCCGAGACGCTGACCGACAAGCCCCTCTTCGTCATCCTGACCCACGGCCACCTCGACCACATGGGAAGCGCGGCGCAGTTCGACGAGGTGTACATGAATCCGCTGGACTGGCCGGTCTTACAGGCACACAGCGACATGGAATTCCGGGTCAACGACACCAACGCCCAAATCAGCGGCCACCCGCCGCTGACCGAGGCCGATTTCGTCCCGGCCATGACCGAAAAGCCGCTCCCCCTGACCGACGGCCAGAGCTTCGACCTCGGCGGCCTGACGGTCAAGATGATCTCTGTTCCCGGCCACACCCCCGGCATGATGTGCCCGCTTCTGGTCGAGGAGCGCACCATCATCTTCGGTGACGCCTGCGGCGTGTCGGTGCTGCTGTTCGACCAGTTCAGCTCCACCGTCAGCGAGTATCGCAAGAGCCTGCTCCACCTCAAGGAGTACGAGGGCGAATACGACCGCATCTACCGCAACCACGGCACGTTCTGGTCGAACAAAATTCTACTGGAAAATGTCATCGCGTGCTGTGACGACATCCTCGCCCACACCGACGACCATTTCCCGGTCAGCGTTCACGGCTTCGACCTCTTCGCGGCGAAACGTCCTGCCCCCAACGGCCACGGCCGGGCGGACGGCAAAGAAGGCAACATCTTCTACGCACCGGACAAAGTAAAGTAACTTAAAATGCACAGAACCCTCCCGGCTTTCGCTGAGAGGGTTCTGTTTATTTGCTATGTTGTTCCAGCCATGCACGGAAGGCGGCACGGGCGGCGGCTTCCTTGCCGCGGGGGATGGGGACACGCGCCCCGCTCCGCATCCGGAATTCGCCCGCCGTCAGCTGAACCGCCGACGCCAGATTGACGACATAGGAGCGGTGGGGCTGAACAAAGCGTTCATCGGCCAAAAGGGGCTTTGCGACCTCTGAAAAGGGCACGCGGAGGGAGAGGGATGCCACATCCTCGCCGCTGCTGAGATGGAAATGCACGACGTGATGGGTGCACTCGAGATATTCGATGTCCGCAAAGGGGAGGGCACGCAGGCCGTCCGCCGTCGTCACCGGAACGACCGGGCCGTACTCCGGCTCGGTGGCACGGTCGAGGAGGGACATCAGCTGCTCCGCCCGGAACGGGATGAGAAGGTACTGCATCGCATCCACCCGGTAGGCATTGTAGGCGTAGGCCGGCGTCCGCGCCAGAAATGCCAGCGGTGCACGACAGCCCCGGCTGCGCAGTGTTCCCGCTGCCCGCAGACCTGCCGGGGCAGCGTTATTCGTCAGCTCGATGAGGTACAGCTCGTACCGCTCCCCGGCGGCATCCCGTTCCAGCAGGGCTTCCGTGCCGTCCACCCGCACCACGATGCAGGCATCCGTCCGGCGGGAGTAATATTCCATGCACTGACGCTGTATCCGGCTGAACAGCAGCGTATCCGGCGTGCACACCGCAATGTGAAAGATCATTCCGAAAGCCCTCCTTTGGGCGTACCGTCAAAACGCTTGCTTTTTGCGTCCGGCGGGAGTATGATAACAGAAAAACGCTTACTAACGAAAAGGAGACGCCGCCATGAACCAGCCGCTTGTTAGCATCATCCTGCCCGTATACAACGCCCAGAGCCATCTGGCACGCTGCATCGAGAGCATCTGCGCACAGACCTACCAGAACCTCGAGATCATCATCCTGAACGATGGCTCGAAGGACGACAGTCTGCCCGTCTGCGAGGAGTACCGCAAAAAAGACCCTCGTATCCTGCTGGTGGACAAGGCCAATTCCGGCGTGTCGGACACCCGAAACCTCGGCCTTCGTCTGGCGACGGGCGAATATATCCAGTTCGTCGACAGCGATGACTATATCGACCCGGACTACACCGAAAATCTCGTCACCGCCGCCGAAGCCGCCCACGCCGATTTTGTCATTGCACCCTACAAGATGGTCATTACGCCTGAGGCCACCAAGCCCGGGCAGGCCATCGAGAAACTGCAGGAAAAGCTGGGCATCGAGCCGGAGGAAAAGCAGCCCGAGATCCGGACGTATGGCTTCCTGCCCGCCGGGGTCATGGACAAGGACACCTTCGCCCTTCGTCTGATGGACAAGCCCGCATCCTATTTCTACAGCGTCCTCTGGAACAAGCTCTACCGCCGTATCTTGCTGGTCGGCAACGACATCCAGTTCACCAGTGAAGTCCGCTGGGCGGAGGATCTCGTGTTCAACATGCAGTATATCCAGTACGCCGAGGTGTTCGCCGCCATCGACCAGCCGGGCTATTACTACGTCCAGAACCCCCAGAGCATCTGCCATACCCAGATCAACCCGGCCACCATCGTACAGAACAAATTGCAGGTGTTCCGGTATTACAAGGATTTGTACACCCGTCTCGGGATGTACGAGGAGGTGCGGCCGCAGCTCTACAAGTTCCTCGTGGACATCGCTGAGAGCACCTATCCCTCCGGCCCGTTCAAGAAGGCCATTGACGAAGCAAAAGCCTACTGGAAAGAGAATCACCCGGAGGCCTGATACAAAACAAAGGGCTGCCGCAGATGCGGCAGTCCTTTGTTTTTTGTTTTGGTTAAGCTCCGATGGCGGCGCACTTCTTTGCGAGCCAATCGCGCTCCTCGTCGTTCAGGCGGGGTGCGAGCTTCTCAAAGACCTGACGGTGGTAGTTGTTCAGCCAATCCAGCTCGTCACGGGTCAGGATGCCCGGGACAATGGGCGAGGTGTCGATGGGGACATACATCACGGGCTTGAAGGCAAGGAACTCACCGTACTGGTTGGATGCCTTGTGGTAGCATTCCAGCTCGTTCTCGATGCGGATGCCGACCACACCGCCTTCGTAGACGCCCGGCTCGTCGGTGACGATCATGCCCGGCTTAAAGACGACCGTGTTGCGGCCGTTCAGGGCGTGCGGGCCTTCGTGGACGTTGCCGACAAAGCTGACGCTGTGACCCGTGCCGCAGCGATAGTTGATGAGATGCTGCCACAGCGGTTCACGGGCGATGGTGTCCAGCATGTGGCCGTCACAGTAGTTCAGCCAGACAGCCTTTGCGATGTCGATGTGGCACTGCAGCGTCCAAGTGTAGAACAGCTTCTCGTCCTCGGTCAGCTCGCCCAGCGGATAGGTACGGGTGATATCGGTTGTGCCATCCATATAGGTCGCGCCGCTGTCCACCAGCAGGAAGCCCTTGCGCTCCAGCTTGGCGTGGTCAGCCTCGGTCGCATGATAGTGCATCATGGCGGCGTTCGGGCCGTAAGCAGCGATGGTGTTGAAGCTCTCGACGATGAACTTGTCCTGTGCACTGCGGTACTTGTGGAGGATCTCGTCGACGGTCAGCTCGGTCAGCTCTTCGCCAGCGGCCATCCGCTCTTCCAGCTCCTTCTCAAATCGAACCATTGCGACACCGTCGCGGATGTGTGCCTCGCGGCTGTGCTCCAGCTCGACCTCGTTCTTGATGCCCTTCATCGGGAGCAGGGGGTCGGCCTCGTCCTTGACGGTCAGGGCGGCGTTCTCCTCGAGGGTCTTGTAGACCTCGAAGTTGACGCTTGCCGGGTCGACCAGAACGGTCTGCGGCTCAGTGACAGCGGCCATATACTTGACGACATCGTCGTACTCAGCCAGCTCGACGCCGTTCTCCTTCAGCTCTGCGGCGGCTTCGGGAGTGACGCGGGAGGTGTTGATGAAGAGGGTCGCCTTGTCGGGAGTGACATAGCAGAAGGCCAGTGCATACGGGGTGCAGTGGATGTCCATTGCACGCAGGTTCAGCAGCCATGCCAGATTGTCCAGCTTGCCGACGAACTGTGCGGTGCATCCCAGCTCTTTCAGCTTTGCGCGGAGCTGGTCGAGCTTCTCGGCAGGGGAGAAGCCTGCGTACTCCTTGCTGAGGATCCAAGCGGGCGTTGCGGGCAGCTCGGGGCGGCCCTCGGTCCACAGCTCATCTTCCAGATGCAGGGTCTTGATGGTGCAGTGCTTTGCATCCAGAGCCTTCTGCAGGCTGCGCACCAGACCACAGGCGGCGGTGAAGCCGCACAGACCCAGAGCCTCGCCCTCGTTCAGAGCGGCGGCGCAATATTCCTCCACGGTCGGAACACCCGGCTCTGCCATCTTCTGCAGCTCGATCTCCGTTCCGGCCAGCTGCTTTTCAGCCTGCACGAAGAAACGGCCGTCTGCCCACAGCGCACTCTTGGTGCGGGTCACGACGAGGTTGGAGTTCTCGCCCGTGAAGCCGGAGAAATACTCGCGGGAGTTGTAGTGGGTCGGCAGATACTCGCTGGAATGCGGGTCGCCGGTCGGGATGATATAGGCGGCGCAGCCCTGTGCTTCCATTGCGGCACGCAGAGCGGCAATGCGCTCGTTGACAGTGTTCATACTCATGGGACGAACCTTCTTTCTTATTCTACCGGAAAAACGTCCGGCGGCGGTGGTTTGCTGTACCTTATTGTAGCATCCTTGCCCGAAGAATGCAATCCGCAAACCCACTTGACATTTTGTATTGTTTGTATTAGTATTGATAATACAGAAAGAGGTGAGACAAATGCTCTTCCGCTTGGATTTCCAAAGCGACGTCCCCATTTACAAACAAATTCGCGACCAAGTGGTTCTGGCCGTGGCGAACGGTCAGCTTTTGCCGGGCGAACGCCTGCCGACGACCCGGGCACTGGCCGAGGATGCCGGAGTCAATGTCATGACGGTCAGCAAAGCCTATCAGCTGCTCAAAAGCGAGGGCTACCTTGTCACCGACCGTCGGAACGGTGCGGTCGTCTGCGACCCGCCGGGAGAAAAACGACTGTCTTCCCAGCAGCTTTCCCAGCTTCGGCTTTTGGCAGGCGAAGCAAAGGCCGCCGGGCTTTCGCAGGAGGAATTTCTCGCACAGTGTAAAGCCGCATTTTCGGAAATGGAGGGATAATGATGTTCCTGTACAATGTCATCATGGCGGTCTGTCTGTATGGCTGTCTTGTTCTCACTTATCTGCAACTGCGCAACGAGACCCGGCATCAGAAGGGGCTTTTGCTGGGCGTCACCCTTCCTGAGGAAGCCGATGCTCTGCCCGAAGTTTCCACCATCGTCAAGGCCTTCAAACGGCAGTTGAACTTCTCCTGCATTTTGCTGATCCTTTTCAGCATTCCGACCTTTTTCATCAAGAATATCTCGCTTTCCCTGACCCTCTGGATGCTCTGGCTGTTTGCCGACCTTCTTCTGCCCTATCTGCCCTATTTTAAGGCGAACAAAGCCCTGAAAGCCATCAAAAAGGAACAGGGCTATCCGGTCACACCGTCCCGCCGTATCGTGGACACCACTGCATCCGAATTCTCTCTTCCGAAGCCCATCGGCCTCTGGACGCTGCTCCTGCCGCTGGCAATCAGCCTTATCCCGGCTCTTGTGCCCGGTCAGGCGATCGTAATGCGCTGGGTGTATCTGGCGGATGCCCTCTCGCTGATTTTGCTCTGGGCGTGCGGACGGTGGCTCTTCCGCCGCCGCGCTGACATGGTGACGAGTGATCCCACCCGCAACCAAACTCTTGTCCGGGTGCGTCGGCTCTACTGGGACCGTTTCTGGCGGTTCAACCTCTGGGCGTGTGCCGTGCTGAACCTCTGCATGTATCTGTTCCAGAATTCCGGACTCTATCTGGTCGTCACCCTGCTGCTGACTGTCGTGATTCTGGTCGGTTCGCTCTGGATGGATCTTTCTCTCCGCCGGGCACAGGAGCACCTGACCGACCGCACCGACATCATTGCCGACGAGGACGACGCATGGCTGGGCGGTGTCCTCTACTATAACCCGTCCGACAAGCGAACGATGGTCGCAAAGCGTCTCGGCATCGGCACGACGGTCAACCTCGCTACCAAGGGCGGCAAAATTTATATGGTCTTTGCTATCGTACTCATCATGGGCTGTCTGCTCATCGGGCCGATTTTAGGCGTGGTGGATACCGTCCCGCCCCGTCTGGAAGTCACCAGCGACAACACCCTTGTCGCCCTGCACGGCTCGAAGGAGAAGTATGTGATCGCTCTGGACGACATCACAGACGCCGAGCTGTATGACACCCTTCCCGAAAGCTCCCGTGTGTTCGGTGTCGGAATGTCCCACTACCTCGAGGGCGATTTCACTGTCTCGGGACAGGGGATGGCAAAGTTCTGCCTTGACCCCACCGCCCCCGTTTTCCTCCGCGTCGAGACCGATGATAAGACCTATTGGTTCACCGCCGAGACCCCCGAACAGACCCAGCAAGTCGCCGAATGGCTGAATGAAGAGCATTGATAAATTCGCTCTTCCGTGATAAAATAAAGTCAGAAGCTATCAGGAGGACGATTTCATGGCACGCTTTGCGCCTTACATTTTATTCGCTCAGACCCACGAGCAGGTTCCCGTCATCATCGACGAAATGACCCCGGCGGATGCCGCCGTCACAAATCAAGTTCCCTTGTGGCAGACGGACTGGACTTCTGACTTCATTTCCAATCCAGACTACTTGAAATATTCCGTCAAGACCTCGGATGGCTCGCTGGTCGCCTTAGGTGCTTACGAGGCTTTGGAATCGGCTATGGTCGTTCATATCGTTTATCTGGAAAGTCACCCAGACAGCAACCCGACCCTGCAAAAAGAGCAGGTGCTCTATCGCGGAATTGGCCGCGTTCTGATGGCATTCGGGATCAAGCTTTCCATCGACTATGATTTTGGCGGCGATATCATCTTTGAAGCCAAAACGCCCGAGCTTGCCCGTCACTATGAGCGGGATTTCGGTGCGCTTCCGCTGCCTGCGTTCGATACCGACGAACCTCCGCGCTATCTTATCTCCGGCGAGTCTGCGAAGCGCATTTTCCTTTCTTATCTGGTATAAGGGGGTATTTTTATGGCAACGACATCCTTTCCCCGCAATATCGAAGCCGCACAGTATTTCCGTCCGAAATCCGCCGAACGGGATGAATTCTACAATCTCTTCTTCATGGTCTGCCGCAAATTCAATATTGATTGGGCGACAGCCACACCGAAGGAAAAAGCATTCGCCGAAGAAGTGACCCGTGTCATGTACGAACATCAAAAGGCCAAGCGGGAAGGCCGCTCCCTGTCGACTGTTCCCGCCGCATTTGAAGCCTGATTTTTCCTCCCTCTGTCCCCGGGCAGGGGGAGTTTTTATGTCCTGCGGAGCGGCGGAGGGGGAGAGAGCCGCCTGAAAACGCAAAAAAGTTACAAATTCTTCTTGAAAAAGGCCGTTATCCCATTGACAGCCTTGTTATAATAGGAGTGTAGGATTTGTATGAGCCAGCACTCCGCGGCTCTGACTGCTGAAAAGTCCGGAGCGGACTTTGCGAAAAGAAAGAGGCATTTCAAAATTATGACTAAGATTGATATTTTCTCCGGCTTCCTTGGTGCCGGTAAAACGACCCTTATCAAGAAGCTCATCAAGGAGTCCTTTGCGGGTCAGAAGGTCGTTCTGATCGAGAACGAGTTCGGCGAGATCGGCATCGACGGCGGCTTCCTGAAGGAGTCCGGCATCCAGATCAACGAGCTGAACGCAGGCTGCATCTGCTGCTCTCTGGTGGGCGATTTCCGCGCCGCTCTGCAGCAGGTCGTCGAGCAGTATCACCCCGACCGCATCGTCATCGAGCCGTCCGGCGTCGGCAAGCTGTCCGACGTGACCCGCGCCGTTGAGGGCGTGGCCGAGCATCTGGATGTTCAGCTGAACAGCTTTGTCACCGTGGCCGACGTGAACAAGGTCAAGATGTATATGAAGAACTTCGGCGAGTTCTACGACGACCAGATCAGCCACGCAAGCTGCATCATCCTGAGCCGCACCCAGAACGCCACCGAGGAGAAGATTGCCGCTGCTGTTGCAATGCTGCGCGAGAAGAACCCCACCGCTACGATCGTGACGACCGCTTGGGACGCTCTGACCGGCGAGCAGATC
>CAVJGY010000010.1:17977-18566 GCA_963648915.1 Acutalibacteraceae bacterium
CGGCGAGCAGATCTTGAAGGCTATGTCCACCAAGGACGACTTCAAGGCAGAGCTGATCGAGATGGCTGCCAAGGCCAACGCCGAGCACGCCCACGAGGACGAAGAAGAAGAGCATCATCACCATCATCATTACGACGAGAACGGTGTCTGCAGCTGCGGTCATCATCACCACGATGATGATGGCGATGACGACGAGGATGAGGACGAACACGAGCATCACCATCATCACGACCATGATGAGGATGAGCACGACGAGCACTGCTGCCACCATCACCACGATGATGAGGACGAGGAACACGAAGAGCACGAGCATCATCACCATCACGATGAGGACGAGCATGATGAGCATTGCTGCCATCACGACCACGATCATGATGATGACGAGGATGAAGAGCACGAGCACCATCATCACGACGGTCACTGCTGCCATCATCACCATCATCACGACCACGATGCCGACGAGGTCTTTACCAGCTGGGGCGTCGAGACGGCCCGCAAGTTCTCCAAGGCTGAGATCGAGCATGCCCTCACCGAGCTGGATACCGGCAATTACGGCATGATCCTGCGCTCTAAGGGCATCGTCGACGGC
>CAVJGY010000011.1:0-18473 GCA_963648915.1 Acutalibacteraceae bacterium
CAAAGAAACTTTGTGATTTGTAAAGATTTTGAAAATGGCAATCGAACCTCTCCGTCATTCCTACGGAATGCCACCTCTCCTGATAGGAGAGGCTCTTTGTCTCCGGAAATCTTCATCGTTTTGCCAAAGGCTCTCCTGCTAGGAGAGCTGTCGAGCGGATGCGAGACTGAGAGGTTTTGTTGCTATTTGATAAAAAGTATGATAAACTAAAAAAGCCGTCGAAAGACGGCGAAACTGGTGCTGCCTGCACCAAAGTGTGGTCATGCTCCCGTACCCCAAACCGCCGAACATTCTAGGAATGAATCAGGTGAACGGGGGAAAGGACTTTTTTGAAAAGCTGCTCTTCCCGAAGCCTGAAAAGGTAAAGGGGGGATGCGCGATGACTCTGCTGGAGATTCTGGCGTTGCTGACGTTCGTATTCACGTTGATTTACGAGACTGTCGACATTACGCTGAAGATCATGCAATACATCGAGGATAAGCAAAACAAAAGAGATTGACCGCATACAGCCCAACAAACTCTTGCAGTCAATCTCTTTTTGATTGTGTAGGGTACGGGAGCTGACCTGTGTAGGCAGCACCTTTTCTATTTGTAGTATAGTCAAATTATTTTGACTTGTCAAGAGAAATCCTTCCGGCTTTCCACGTAGATTTTTTCAGGATTTTCCTGTATGATAGAGAGACAGGGAGGTACTGACATGAACTCAACCAAAACCAAGCAGTTTCTACGCAACGCGGCGGCCATCACGTTCGGCAACGCGCTCTATTCGCTGGCGGTAGCCGTATTCCTGGAACCCGCCGGGCTTATCACGGGCGGTGCGACCGGTATCGCGCTGGCCGTCGGACGGCTGACCGGGCTTTCGGTCTCGGGCGTCCTGCTGGTGTTCAACCTTGCCATGCTGGGCTGGGGCTGGGCGGTGTTCGGGCGGGCGTTCGCATTCAACACCCTCGCAAGCAGTCTGCTCAGCCCGTTTTTCCTCGAGGTCTGGTATCGTCTGCTGGACGGGCGTGTCCTGACCGACGACATCATCCTCTGCACCATCTTTTCCGGCATCGGCATCGGCGTCGCACTGGGCATCGTCCTGCGTTCCGGTGCATCTACGGGCGGCATGGACATCCCGCCGCTCGTGCTGCAAAAGTGGTTTCATCTGCCCGTTTCCCTCACCATGCTGGCGTTCGACGTCGCCATTCTGCTGGTGCAGGCGATGTTCAGCCCGGTGCGTCAGGTGTTGTACGGTATCGTGATGGTCATCATCCACACCATCGTCATGGACAAAATGCTTCTACTCGGAAACAGCCGCACACAGGTCAAGATCATCAGTGCGAAATCGGACGAGATTTTAGCCGCCATTCTGGGCGACATCGACCGCGGCGTGACGATCTTACACAGCGAGGGCGGCTACACCCGCGAACCTGCTTCGCTGCTGCTGACGGTCGTGTCTAACCGGGAGCTTCCCAAGCTGGAACGGCTCATCCACAGCATCGACCCCGAATGCTTTATGATCGTCAGCCGTGTCACCGAAGTCTCCGGGCGCGGCTTCTCGCTGGACAAAAACTATCAATAACCCCTATGATGCAAAACGAGGAAGGCCGAAGCCTTCCTCGTTTTTTCATATTCACATCAGCGGTGCGATAGCTTTCAGCACAACACCCATTGCATGGAGGAGCGGGTGGTTCTGCCAGATGCTCTCCCGGGTCGGCTCGATTTTGCGGCACTGTTCCAGCGTAGACTGGAAATCCCGCTCGATGGCCGGGATGCAGGCCGTATCCACCATCCAGACCGCATTCTCGAAGTGATGGTACAAGCTTCGGTAATCGAGGTTTATTGTGCCGACCACAGCCTCCCGGCCATCCACCACAAACACCTTCGCATGGACAAAGCCGGGCGTCCACTCACTAATTTTCACGCCGGATTTCAGCAGAGCGGCATAGTGGGTCTTTGCCAGCGAATAGGCGAATTTCTTATCCGGCACACCGGGTAAAATCAAATGCACATCCACGCCGCGCTCGGCCGCGAACCGGAGAGCCAGCTCCATTTCGCCGTCCAGAATCAAGTAGGGCGTCATGATGTGGACATACTTCTGCGCTCGATTGAGCAGGTCGATATAGACCATCTCGCCCACCCGTTCGCCGTCCAGCGGACAGTCACCGTAGGGCGTCACGAAGCCCTTTGCATGTTCCGGAACGGGAATTGGCTCGTTAAGGAACTGCTCCAATTCCGGCTGGCGCAGGATGCTCCACTGCTGCAAAAACAATGCGGTCAGAGAGCGGACGCCCTCACCTTCCAGCATGACAGCCGCATCCTTCCAGCGGCCATACTTCTCGACATGGTTGATGTACTCGTCGGCCAGATTCACGCCGCCCGTGAATCCGACCCGGCCATCGATGACAAAGATTTTTCGATGGTCGCGGTAGTTGTAGTGGGTCGAGACGAAGGGCATGACGGGTGAAAAGACCTTGCACTGGATGCCCAGCTCCTTGAGCAGGTCGGGGTAATTCCGGGGAAGGGTCGAGAACTCGCAAGTGCCGTCGTACATCACCCGGACATCCACGCCCTGTGCGGCCTTCTTTGCCAGAAGCTCGAGAATTTTGCCCCACATCAGACCCTCATCGATGATGAAGTATTCGACGAAGATGTACTTCTCCGCCGTTTCCAGCTGACGGAGCAGCTCGGCGAATTTCGCCTCACCGCCGGGGAAATAGGTCACGGCCGTATTTTCCCGCACCGGGAAGCCGCCGCCCCGTCCGTCCAGATACCGCGCCAGAGACGCCGCACCCGGGTTCTGCTCTTCCAGTTTTCGGAAGGTGTCGCTTTCCTGCGGGAGCTGGGCACGGGTCGCGCTTTCCAATTCCAAAAGCCGCTTTTTCAGCAGATTGTGGCCAACATTGCTCTTAACGTAGAAAAAGAGCGGCACACCCACCACGGGCAGAACGGCGATGACGACCAGCCATGTTATTTTTACGCTGTTGTCCATGTCGCAGTTCAGCAGATAAAGCACCATCCCAACGGTCAGCAGGATGCTGCTTCCGAAGTAGTGGGGGACGAGATTTCCGAACCAGCGGAAAATCAGAAACAGGATGCCGAACTGCAAAAGCAGCAGAAGGAGCACCAGCCCGAACCGACTGAAAATGGCTCGTACCAGTCCCATCTTTCCCTTCTTGATGAGCCGCATTCCTCCATCCTCAATGTCCCGGACTTTCCCCTTCATGTTTTCCTTGAGCTGTTCTGTCTGCACCCTGTTCGGCCTCACTTTCAAATCAGTTTCAGATATTCAAACGCCTGATACAGGCCGTCCTTGTCCACATCTCCGGTCACATAGTCGGCGGCCGCTTTGATCTCCTCGCCGCCGCTTCCCATCGCGACACCATAGCCGCAGGCTTCGAACATCGGGATATCGACCTTAGCATCACCAAAGGCGATGGTGTCCTCCTTCGATGCACCCAGAGCCTCAAGCAGAACATTGACCGCGTGCGCCTTGGTGATGTTCTTCACGCCCATGTCGCCGAAGAGTGCCGTCTCGCCTGCACCGCCCCATGTGCCGTGCTGCATCTCGGGGAAGGCTTTCTGTGCATCGAGGAAGTCCTGATAATCGTGCAGGACATAGCTGAGCTTGTTCAGGTCGTCGCGGTAAAGCTCGCCGTCCCAGATCATGCCGGGGAAGGATTCCTGATAGGTCATGTTCTCGTTCACGGAGCGACCCTTCCGGCGGCTGTACTCGTTCATCGTGCGGACCGCCACATCCTTGAACGTCCGGCTGGCGAAGAGGCCGTTGTTGCTCTCGAGGTAGAATTCCAGCCCGCGTGCATCCAGCCAATCCACGATGCGGCGACACTGGTCGGCGGTGATGAGCTGATGGAGCAGGACTTTCCCGTCCGATTCCACATAGCTGCCGTTGCCGCCGATGTAGCCGTCGATGCCGATATCCCAAATTTCTTGTTTGTTCTCGGCCTTGCTGCGTCCGCTGCACAGGTAGACGCGGTGTCCGTTCGCCCGCGCTGCACGGATGGCGCGGACGGCCGACTCGGGCAGGTGGTTCTCGTAGTCCACCAGCGTACCGTCGATGTCGATCAACAAAATCTTGCTCATGGCTGTTTCTCCTCTTTTGGTTTTTATTTTCGCCGCAGGGTGAGTGCAGACCCGCCCTGTGCGGTGTGACATGCTTCGGCCTGCGCTTTCGGGTACTTGCAGAGGCTTCGTCCCTCCCACGGGTCGTTAAACCAGTAGTCGGTATCGCTGTAGCCGACCAACAGCATCCAATGCTCCGGCTGTTCGGGGTCGCAGTCCTTCGTCAGGCCGACCACCACCGGAAGCCCGGCCGTGACCGAGCCGCACAGCTCTGCAAGGGGCACACCCGTTTCATCTGCCGCTTCCAGATTTTCCGCACCAGCCTTTTTCAGCTCGGCTTGTACGGCGGCGGAAAGTCCGCTCCATGCGGGCACATCCCGGAAGGCGTCTGCGCCGACTCGGACGCCCATGGTCTGGAGCAGCATGACGGCACAAAGGCGGGCACTTTCCGGTTCTTGCAGCTCCGTCTGCCGAATACAGGGAGCTAAAACGATTTTTTTCATCAAAATTCCTCCCGAAGGGGTTTTCCAGTCTGTCAAAAACAGCGGAAGTGTGGTATGATATCTACCAGATAAGTATAACGCATTTTTTACAGATTTTCTACATCAATCGCACGCGGGAGGATTTTGGAGTTATGAACAATCTTATCATCGGCATCGCAGGCGGCTCGGGCAGCGGCAAAACCACGCTGGCTCTCCGGCTGAAGGAGCGTTTCGGCGAGGACGAGGTGCGTCTCATCTCGCACGACAGCTACTACAAGCGTCACGACGAGCTGCCCTTTGAGGAACGCTGCAAGCTGAACTACGATCACCCGGATGCCTTTGACAACGACCTGCTCATCGAGCATCTGAAGGAGCTGAAGGAGGGCAAGTCCATCGACTGCCCCGTCTACGACTACAGCAACCACAACCGCAGCAACGAAGTCCAGCACATCGAGCCTGCTCCCGTCCTCATCGTCGAGGGCATCCTGCCGCTGGCTGAGCCGGAGCTGTGCAAGCTGTTCGACTATAAAATTTACGTCGACACCGACGCCGACGAGCGCATTCTCCGCCGCATCCTCCGGGATGTCAAGGAGCGCGGCCGCTCCCTCGACAGTGTCATCAACCAGTACCTCACCACCGTCAAGCCGATGCACGAGGCCTTCGTTGAGCCGAGCAAACGGAACGCAGACATCATCGTTCCCAACGGCGGTGAGAACACGCAGGCGATCGAGATGCTGGCGCACCATATCCGCCGCCTCATCGAGAAGGCAAACATGATGTAACTTTATCCAACGAAGAAACCGACCCGGACGTTTGAAAAAGCGTCCGGGTCGGTTTTTGTTTGAGATGGGTTTACATGTGGACAGAGGTACGCACCAATGCACGCTTGAGGCGTGCCTGTGCCAGCTCATAGTCGCGGCGATCGAGGTTCTTCTGTGCGAGAATTTCTTCTGCACGCTTCTTCGACGCCTCCGCACGGGCCTGATCGATGTCCTCAGCCCATTCCCATGTGGTGGCT
This sequence comes from Acutalibacteraceae bacterium, assembly GCA_963648915.1. GTDB lineage: Bacteria > Bacillota > Clostridia > Oscillospirales > Ruminococcaceae > Faecalibacterium. Next base: position 5,566 of record CAVJGY010000011.1, read on the forward strand.
ACCAGACGGACTTCACCATCCAGCACGCTGAGCATTCCGCCCATGCAGGCGGCGCGGCGGCGGTTTCCATCCGCATCCACGAGATGCGCCTCGCCCATGCCCAGCGCGGTACAGTAGTCGCCGTGCTTGGCAAGGACGGCAAGGTCGCCGTCGATGGCGCGGCAGACCACCCGCTCGGCCTGCCCGTCAAAGGCGCAGCCGTCCGGCGTTACCACCGTCAGATGAAAGGTCGTCATGGTTTACCCCTTCTTCGCCTTGGCGAATACGTCGTCGATGGTGCCCGCGAACAGGAACGCGCTCTCAGGCAGCTCGTCGCACTCGCCGTTCAGGATCATCTTGAAGCCGCGCAGGGTCTCCTTCAGCGGCACATACTGGCCGGGCATACCGGTGAACTGTTCGGCGACGTGGAAGCTCTGGGACAGGAAACGCTGCACCTTGCGGGCGCGGCTGACCGTCAGCTTGTCGTCCTCGCTCAGCTCGTCCATACCCATGATGGCGATGATATCCTGCAATTCTTTGTAACGCTGCAAGACCTTCTGGACCGCACGGGCAATCTCGTAGTGCTCCTGACCGACGACTTCCGGGCTGAGGATACGGCTGGTGGAATCCAGCGGATCGACTGCCGGGTAGATGCCCTGCGATGCGATATCACGGCTCAGAACCGTGGTCGCATCCAGATGGGTAAAGGTGGTGGCCGGAGCGGGGTCGGTCAGGTCGTCCGCGGGAACGTAGACGGCCTGCACCGAGGTGATCGAACCCTTACGGGTGGAAGTGATGCGCTCCTGCAGTGCACCCATTTCGGTCGCCAGCGTGGGCTGATAACCGACTGCGGAAGGCATACGACCCAGCAGAGCCGAGACCTCCGAGCCAGCCTGCGTGAAGCGGAAGATGTTGTCGATGAAGAGCAGAACATCCTGATTCTTCACGTCGCGGAAATATTCGGCCATCGTCAGGCCGGACAGGGCGACGCGCATACGCGCTCCCGGCGGCTCGTTCATCTGGCCGTAGACCAGAGCGGTCTTGTTGATGACGCCGCTCTCGGTCATTTCGCCGTAGAGGTCGTTGCCCTCACGGGTGCGCTCGCCGACGCCCGTAAAAACGGAATAGCCGTTGTGCTCGGTGGCGATGTTGTAAATAAGCTCCTGAATGAGGACGGTCTTGCCGACGCCTGCACCACCGAACAGACCGATTTTACCGCCCTTTGCGTAGGGGCAGATGAGGTCGACGACCTTGATGCCGGTCTCGAGGATCTCGGTGGTGGACTGCTGCTCCTCATAGCTGGGAGCGGGACGATGGATGGGCCAGTAGGCATCCGGTGCGGGCGCGGGCTTGTTGTCGACCGGCTCGCCCAGCAGGTTGAACACGCGGCCCAAGCACTGGTCGCCGACCGGGACTTTGATGGGTTCGCCCGTATCGACGGCGTCCGTGCCGCGCACCAGACCATCGGTGCTGCTCATGGCAATGCAGCGCGCCACATTGTCACCCGTCAGCTGAGCGACCTCGACGACCAGCTTTTGGCCGTGGTTGTCGATCTCGATGGCGTTGAGCAGCTCCGGCAGCTGTCCATCCTCGAATTGGATGTCCAGAACCGGGCCGATGACCTGGATCACCTTGCCGATGTGTTTTTCGGACATAGGCTTATACTCCTTACTTGTTTAAATCTCCGCGCCTGCCACGATCTCGGTAATTTCCTGCGTGATCGCAGCCTGACGTGCGCGGTTGTAATACAGATTCAGATGGTCGATCATCTCTCCGGCGTTCTTGGTCGCGGCGTCCATCGCGGTACGGCGGGCGGCCAGCTCACTGGCAACGCTCTCGCAGACTGCACCATACACGATGCCGGCCACATATTCCGGAATGATGGCCTTGAACACTTCCTCGCTGCTGGGCTTGTACAAGATTTGACTCCGGCGGGCCTCAGCCTTCTGCTCCTCGGTCGGCTCAATGGACAGAGGCAGGACCTCCATCGTGGTGGCGGTCTGGGTCATCATCGAGTCGAACCGGGTGTAGCAGATTTTGACTGCGTCGTAGTCGCCCTTCAGGAAGCCTGCGGTGATCTGCCGCGACAGCTGGAAGCATTCGCCCACCGAGATGTCCGCCGCCATCAGGACTTCCTCGGTGAAGAGGTCGGCCTCATGGTGGAGGAAGTATTCCGCTGAACGCTTGCCGATGGGAAGCACTGTGACCGGGCCGGACTGCGCCTCTGCCTGTTTAAAGACATTGGCATTGTATCCGCCCGCCAGTCCGCGGTCGCCTGCAATGACGATGAGCAGAGTCCGTTTGATGTCCGAACGCCGCAGATACGGGTTTCGGGCGCGGGGGTCTGCCGCCGCAATTTTCATCAGCGATTCGTGCAGCGTCTCAAAATAGGGGCGGCTGTGTTCCACCCGCTCCTTGGCTCGCCGCATCTTGGAGGACGCCACCAGCTCCATGGCCTTGGTGATCTGCATGGTACTTTCTACGCTTTTGATGCGCAGCTTGATGTCCTTCATAGAACCTGCCATGCGTTACACGCCTCCTTCCTGTCAGTGTGCCTTGAGAAAGCTCTCGGTATAGGCGGACAGGACACTCTTGAGAGCTTCTTCGGTGTCCTTGTCCAGATTGCCCGTGGTGCGGATGGTGTCCATCACGGCCGCACCCTCGGCGTTATTATCGAGGTACTCGTACAGGCTCTTCTCGTACTCCGCCACATCGCCGACCTTAACCTTGATAAGGTAGTCGTGGATGGTAGCGTACAGAATGGCGACCTGCTTCTCGACCGGAACGGGGGCGGAACGGTTCTGCTTCAGCACCTCGACGATGCGCTCGCCCTGTGCCAGACGTGCCTTGGTATCGGCGTCCAAATCCGAGCCGAACTGTGCGAAGGACTGCAGCTCACGGTACTGAGAATAAATCAGCTTCAACGTGCCCGCGACCTTCTTCATTGCTTTGATCTGTGCGTTGCCGCCGACACGGGAGACCGAGATGCCGGGGTTGACAGCCGGCATGACGCCCGAGTGGAACAGCTCCGTCTCGAGGAAGATCTGGCCGTCGGTGATGGAGATGACGTTGGTCGGGATATAGGCCGAAACGTCGCCTGCCTGCGTCTCGATGATGGGCAGAGCCGTCAGACTGCCGCCGCCCAGCTCTTTCGAGAGCTTGGCCGCACGCTCGAGCAGACGGGAGTGCAGATAGAAAACGTCGCCGGGATAGGCTTCACGTCCCGGGGGACGGCGGATCAGCAGGGACAGGGCGCGGTATGCGACGGCGTGCTTGGACAGATCGTCGTAAATAATCAAAACGTGCTTGCCCTTATACATGAAGTACTCGCCCATCGCACAGCCGGAGTAGGGCGCGATATACTGCAGCGGCGACAGCTCCGATGCCGTAGCCGAGACGACGATGGTATAATCCATCGCGCCCGCTTCGGTCAGGCTTTGGACGAGGTTCGCCACGGTAGAACGCTTCTGGCCGATGGCGACATAGATGCAGATGACGTCCTTGCCCTTCTGGTTGATGATGGTATCGGCGGCGATGGTCGTTTTACCGGTCTGACGGTCGCCGATGATCAACTCACGCTGACCGCGGCCGATGGGGATCATCGAGTCGATGGCCTTGATGCCGGTCTGCAGCGGCTCTTTGACGGGCTGACGCTCGATGATGCCGGGTGCGCGGCTCTCGATGGCGCGGAACTCGGTCGTCTCGATGGGGCCCGCGCCGTCGATGGGCTGACCCAGTGCATTGACGACGCGGCCGATCATTGCGTCACCGACCGGGACGGACACGACCTTGCCCGTGCGCTTGACGGTGCTGCCTTCCTTGATGCCGGCGTCCGAGCCGAGCAGAACGATAGAGACGGTGTTCTCCTCGAGGTTCTGCGCCATGCCGTATTCGCCGTTGTCAAACTGAAGCAGCTCACCCGCCATGCACTTTTCCAGACCGCTGGCGCGGGCGATGCCGTCGCCGACCATGATGACCGTGCCGACCTCGCTCTGCTCGATCACGTTCTCATAGTGCTTGATCTGCGCACGGATGATTTTGGAGATCTCTTCAGGTTTCAGTTGCATTGTTGTGTCTTCACCACTCAATTCTGTTTTCTATTTCGGGTGTTCGGGTGGAAATTAAAGTCAACCTCTCTCGTAAGGCTTCCCCTTGAGGGGAAGCTGTCGAACAAAGTGAGACTGATGAGGTGGAAACATAGAGACAAGCTGTCGTTATCGGGGAAGTTCACACCTCATCCGGCACTGCGTGCCACCTTCCCCTCAAGGGGAAGGCTTTTGTGCGAGACTGAGAGGTTCTGAGATTTACAGAGTAGCTGCTGAAATATTTTTGCGCAGGCTGGCGAGGCGGTTCTGGACTGTGCCGTCCAGCTCCGTACCCTCGATATCCAGACGGATACCGCCCAGAACGGCGGGGTCGACCTTGGTTTTCAGGTCGATCTTCTTTCCCGTCACAGCCTCCAGCTTTTCGTGCAGGCGGGCGGTCTGCTCGCTGCTCATCGCGACGGCAGAGATAGCCGTTGCCTCGAGGATGCCGTGCGCGTCGTTGTAGCGGACGCGGTACGCCCGGACACAGCCCGGCAGCTCCCGCAGATAGCCCTTCTCGCAGAGGATCTTGAGGAAGTTGAGCAGGTACAGGTGGAGCTTCCCACGGAACGCTTCATCCAGAAGAGCGCAGCGTTCCTTTTTCGGGATGCTGGGGATGCTCAGCAGGTGCAGATACTCCGGGTCGCCCTTGAGGATCGCCGCCGCTGCCTCCAGCTCGTCCAGAATGCGGGTCTCCAAGCCCTCCTCCGCCGCCAGATCGTACAGACTTCCGCCGTACATCTTCGCGATCTCGGTCATGATGCTTCACCCACGTTCTTGATGAATTCGTCGATCAGATCTTGATGGTCTTTTTCCTTGATCTCACGCTCGACCACCTTGGATGCGATCTCCATTGCCATTCCGCCGATCTCATCCTTGACCTCGTTGACAGCCTTCTTGCGCTCCTGTGCAATGTCGGCCTCTGCCTTCTGCTTGAGGGCAGCAGCCTGTGCACGCGCCTCACCCAGCAGCTCCTCGCTGCGGGCGGTGGCCGTCTTTTGTGCCGCGGCCACGATCTGGTTCGCCTCGGCGCGGGCATTCTGGAGGTTCTGCTCATACTCGGCCTTCATTGCCTCCGCCTCGGTGCGGAGCTTTTCGGCATCCGCGATCTGGCTGTCGGCCTTGGCCTTGCGCTCAGCGATCACCTTTTTGACCGGGTTCAGCAGCAGCTTTTTGAAGATGAACAGCTGGATCATCAGGTTGCAGATCTGTGCAATAAACGTCCAGCCGTCCAGCGTGATCAACGCCTGATAAAGTTGCATAAGCGTCTCCCTTCTTTCGTATTTTTCAACTCAGAAGGCAGCTCAGCCCAGATAGTTCATGAACATACCGGGAGCGAGGAAGATCAGCAGCAAGCCGGTGACGAAGCCGTAAATACCGGTGGTCTCAGACAGTGCAACGCCCAAAATCAGGGTGCTGGTGACGTCGCTCTTGCACTCGGGCTGACGGCCAACGGCTTCGCAGGCAGCAGCGGCAGCGTTGCCTTCGCCGATACCAGGGCCGATACCTGCGATCAGTGCAAGACCTGCGCCGATGCCGCAGCCAGCCAGTGCGATACCACGAGCAAGAAGTTGAAAGTCAGTCATTTTAGTTGTCCTCCTAAAAATTAGTCGTTTTGGGGGATGCCGGGACAGGATGTTTTTACTCCTCTCCGGCAGCGCGTTTGATGAAGATGGTCGTCAGGGTACAGAAGATGAACGCCTGAATGCAGCCGCCGAACCAGTCGAAGTACAAGCCGGTAAAGGCCGGGATGCCGATCTGGAACAGCTGGAGCTGGCTCAGGAAGCCGGGCAGCCAGCCGAACACGACATGGCTGAGGCTTGCCAACGCCCAATACAGCAAAGTGGAGATGACTGTACCGGACAGGATGTTGCCGAAGTGACGGAACGCCATACTGACAGGGGTCGAGATCTCGGACAGCACATTGATAGGAGCCATCAGGAAGATGGGGTCGAGCAGGCCTTTCAGATAGGACAGGATGCCGTTCGTGGTGATCTTATAATACATAATGATGACAAAGACCACGATCGCCCATGCTGCCTCGGTGTTCAGGTCTGCCGTCGGGCTCCAAAGTCCGATGACGCTGATGAGGTTGCAGCCGATGCTCAGTGCGAAGATCGCCCCGACCAGCGGGATATACTTATCAAAGTGATAGCCCATGTTCTCATGAACGAACTGGTCGAGCCGTTCCACGATGAACTCAGCGGCGGCCTGCCGTTTGGAGACGTTTTCCAGCTTGAGGTCACGCCCCAGCCAGAACGCCAGACCCGACAGCAGTGCCATCACGATCCATGTGCTCACCAAAGTCTGGGTGATTTTAAAATCACCCAGAATCGGGATGTTGGTATGGATGGTATACAGGATCTTTGCGCCGTTCAGTTCCATTTGTTACGTTTCACCCCCTTTTGTTCCGGGGTTTTCCTCCTGCGCCGACACGGGTGCGGGGTCGTCCTCCACTGAAACGTCCACCGCCTCCTGCTTGGGCGTAAAAGGCTGGTACTTTCCGGTTATTTGCAGGTAATAAATGGTGACACGAGGGAAAAACAGCGGCAGAACACTGGCAAACGGCTGAAAGCAGGGCGCGGCAATTGCCACGACCACCCAGACCGCCTGCATCAGCATTCGCGCGTTGTGCGAAAGCTGTAATTTTGCCTTGCGGCGTTTCTCATCCTGCTCGTCGATGATCTTTTGCACGACGAGGCAGATGCCCGCAAAGTTCGCGATGGCAACGGCTGCACCGAGGATGCTGCCCAGAATGACCGTAGAGTCGAACCTGACCCACCCCACCAGATGCAGTGCGGCAAAGATCACCCACATAACGGCGGTACAGATGGCTGTGCCGCAGGCGATACGGGTCAGCTCCTTCTTGGATTCCGGCTGCAATTTCATAAGCAAACCTCCCGATAATTATTGATGCGTATTGAACCCGACACGATGGTTTTTGTCCTTTTCAGCGCGATTCATACGTTCTTTGGCAAAGACCCAGAAATTCTGTGCGCCGGAAGCCAGCCCGAGGGCGATGCCCGGGATGTAGACCCAGAACGGCCAGCTCCAATGATTGACCGTCCACCAGCAGCCCAGCAGACAGAGCACCAGCGGAAGCAGCATGTTCAGACCCAGCTGGGTCAGCCAGACGATATCTTCCAGCACTTTGTACATTCCTTTCACGACTGATGCCTCCCTTCTGCCCACGGCAAAGAATTTTCTCTGGCTAAAAAGCTTATACGCCCATTATAATCAATTCCGCTTCAAAACACAATGAATTTCACCCCGAAATATAGCGAATGTTAACAGTTCGTTAAAACTTACCACATAACTGTCCGTACCAGACGCACCTTGTATTCCTCCGAGGACATCACTTTCATCATATTGCCAAAAATTCCGTTTTATCCTTGTGCAAAAGGGCAAATCGCAAATACAGAAAAGCCGCCCGGCGATTGATGCCGGGCGGCTTTGAGGAAGCTGATTTAATTCAGAAGGGAATTACCAGAGGTTCGCGGTCTCGTTATAGAGGCCTTCATAGCTCTTTGCGGAGACATCCCAGCCGAAGTCGCACTCCATGACGTGCTTGACGAGGTTGTGCCAGTTCTCCTTATCGTTGTAGGCGTCCTGTGCACGGCAGCATGCGTCGTACAGCTCATGAGAGCTATAGCCAGCAAAGGTGAAGCCGTTGCCCTCGCCCATCGTGGAGTCGTGGATGGAGTCGCGCAGACCACCCGTCTCACGGATGATGGGAGGCGTACCGTAACGGCAGGCGACCATCTGTGCCAGACCACAAGGCTCGCTCTTGGAAGGCATGATGAAGGAGTCTGCGCCAGCATAGATCTGCTGAGACAGAGCCGGCTCGAAGCCGATGTAAGTACCAACGCGGCCCGGGTGACGAGCAGCCAGATCGGAGAAGAAGCTCTCATACTGGTTCTCGCCGCTGCCGAGGATGACCAGCTCGATGCCGCGGTCGACCAGACCATCGGCAACGCTCTGAACGAGGTCGAAGCCCTTCATGCCGACCATGCGGCTGACCATGCCAAAGACGGGGCTGCCGTCCTGATTCAGGCCGAAACGCTCCTGCAGTGCCTTCTTGCAGGCTGCCTTGCCCTCTTCAAAGTTCTCAATGCTGTAATTGAACGCAATGTTGGGGTCGGTAGCGGGGTCGTTTGCATCCATGTCGATACCGTTCAGGATGCCGCACAGCTTATACTGCTTCTCGCGGAGCAGAGCGTCCAGACCGTAGCTGAACCACGGGTCGAGGATCTCCTGTGCGTAGGTCGGGCTGACGGTGGTGATCTTGTCGGTCGTCTCGATTGCACCCTTCATGAAGTTTGCGCAGCCATCATACTCGAGGATGTGCTGGTCGCGATGACCGATGCCGCAGGTATCCTCCAGAATGTCCGTGCCGTACTTGCCCTGATAGGCGATGTTGTGGATCGTGAAGATGGTCTTGATCCGGTTGAACTTATCGAGGTGGCGATAGTACAGGTTCAGGTAGACCGGAACGAGTGCCGTCTGCCAGTCGTTGCAGTTGATGATGTCGGGAGTGAAGTCAATGTAGAACAGAGTCTCGAGGACGGCACGGGAGAAGAAGGCGAAACGCTCGCCGTCATCGTAGAAGCCGTACAGACCACGACGCTTGAAGTAATACTCGTTGTCGAGGAAGTAATAGGTGACGCCGTTGACCTCAGCCTTGAACAGGCCGCAGTACTGGCTGCGCCAGCCGACCGGGACGGAGTAGTTGGTGACATATTCCAGCTTATCACGGAACTTCAGGTCGCCGTACAGCGGCATGATGACCCGGGCGTCCACGCCGTCCTTGACAAGAGCCTTGGGCAGAGAACCGGCAACATCTGCCAGACCGCCGGACTTTGCGAAGGGGGTCGCTTCCGAAGCAGCATACAGGATTTTCATGAGATTTCTCCTTTCAAAGAGAGAATACAGAAAGAGCGGGCGGAGGCACAAACTGCCCCCGCCCCTCTTTAAGAGGGGCTACCGGGGAGGGAGCCGCCCCTGTGATAGATCAGAGAATAAAGCCTGCTCAGACCGTGTGGTTCTTCTGAACATAGACCGGGAAGCTCTCGGTGCCGGACAGCTTCTTGCCTGCGGTGACGCGGACGTTCTTGTCGGTCACGACGCAATCCAGCTGAGCATCAGCCTCCACGACGGTATCCTGCATCAGGACACAGTTCTTGACGACTGCACCCTTCTTGACCTTGACGCCGCGGAACAGGACACAGTTCTCGACCGTACCCTCAATGATGCAGCCATCGGCCAGCAGAGACTTGCTGACGTTCGAGCCGGTGACGTAACGGGTCGGGTTGTCGTCGCGGATCTTGGTGTAGATGGGGCTCTTCTTGGGGAAGAGTGCTTCCAGATTCTTCTCGTCGATCAGCTTCAGGTTCTCGTCGAAGTAGCTCTTCATGTCGCAGACATGTGCCACATAGCCCTTGTACTCCACAGCGTGGACGTTCAGGATGTTGACGTTGTGTGCGAGGATGTCGCGCTCGAAGTAGATCAGGCCGCGGGCGGTCGCATCCTTCACCAGCTTGATGAGGGTCTCGCGCTCGAGGACATAGATGTTCAGGTCGAGGTTCTGGATGCCCGGGCGATAGTCGTTGAACAGCAGCTCAGTCACACGGCCGTTCTCGTCGACGGTCAGGGTGTAGTTGTCGTTCTTGCGGCCCTCGGGGATCTCGGTCTTCTGATAGGCGATGGTGACGTCTGCACCGCTTGCCTGATGCTCGGCCAGCAGAGCGTTGAAGTTGTAGTTGATGGCGATGTTGGCATCGCTCATGACAACGTAACGCTCCTTCTGGTTCTCGAGGAAGCTCAGGATGGAGCTGAGAGCCTCGACACGGCCAGAGTAGATGCGGACGCCCTTCTCAGCAAAGGGAGGGACGATGTTCAGGCCGCCGTGACGACGTGCCATATCCCATTCACGGCCAGTGCCCAGATGATCCATCAGGGAGTGGTAGTTCTTGCGCACCACGATGGAAACATTGGAGATGCCGCAGTTCGCCATGCTGGACAGCATGAAGTCGACCATGCGGTAACGGCCTGCAAACGGGACCGAAGCCATGGCACGCTCGGTCACAAGCTCCGGTACGGTGTTATCATAGCTGTTGGGGAAAATGATACCCAACGCGTTGTTGTTCTGGCTCAGCATACTTCCTCGCCCTCCTTGACGGAATCAAATACTTTCGCACCCTCTTTAACGGTTGCGCCTGCGCCGATGGTCAGGCCAGTGCCCACATGAGCGATCGGGCCATCGCCGCCGATGGTCGCACCTGCACCGATCTTGACGTCCTCGGCCAGAATGCAGCGTTTGACGACAGCACCCGCCTTGACGACGACGCCATCCATCAGGACAGCATCCTCAACGGTCGCACCCTCTTCGACCACGACGCCTGCGCTCAGGACAGAGTGCTTGACATTGCCGTAGATCTTGCAGCCCTCGGTGATGAGGGAGTCCTGCACGACAGCGCGAGGACCGATCTTCTGTGCGGGCAGAACGGGGTTGCGGCTGTAGATCTTCCACTTCTCGTCGAAGATATCGATGCCGGAGTTCTCGGGGTCGAGAACCTCCATGTTGGCCTCCCACAGGCTGTCGATGGTGCCGACGTCACGCCAGTAGCCAGCAAAGTGGTAGGCGTACATCTTGCGGCCATCACGCAGCAGAGCGGGGATGATGTTCATGCCGAAGTCGTTCTTGGAGTTGGGATCTGCCTCGTCCTCTTCCAGATACTTCTTCAGGACATCCCAGTTGAAGATGTAGATGCCCATGGAAGCCAGATTGGACTTGGGTACAGGAGGCTTCTCCTGGAACTCGGTGATCTTGTCGTCCTCGTCTGCGACCATCAGGCCGAAGCGGGAAGCTTCCTTCCAGTCGACTTCCATAACAGCAACAGAGAACTCTGCGCCCTTCTCCTTATGGAAGCGGAGGAAGTCTGCGTAATCCTGCTTGCAGATCTGGTCGCCGGACAGGATGATGACATATTCCGGGTCATAGTTGTCGATGAAGCTGATGTTCTGGTAGATGGCGTTTGCCGTGCCCTTGTACCAGTCCGTACCCTTTGCCTGCTCATACGGAGGCAGGGTGTGGACGCCGCCATACAGACGGTCGAGATCCCAAGGCTGGCCGTTGCCGATGTACTCGTTCAGCTTCTGCGGCTGATACTGGGTCGCAATGCCGACCGTGTCAATATTGGAGTTGACGCAGTTGGAAAGCGGGAAGTCCACGATACGGTATTTACCGCCGAAGGACACCGCGGGTTTTGCCGTTTTCTGTGTCAGCGCGTACAAGCGCGAGCCACGTCCGCCGGCAAGGATCATTGCCACAATTTCTTTTGCCATAGCTTTATTCTCCCCTTTTAAACATTTCCTGATTTTGGTGGAAATGGTTCAACAATGTTCGTACAGGACTCACTCTTTTGTCTCGGCGGATTTTTTCGCGCGGGGCTTGCGGGTGGTCTTTGCCGGAGCTTCCTCCGTCTTGGCTGCCTTTTCAGCCTTGGGCTTTGCGGTGCGTTTTGCAGGAGCTTTCTTGGGTTTCTCGGCAGGCTCCTCTGCCTTGGCCGGAGTCACGGCCTCGACAGGCTTCTCTGCCGGCTCTGCCTTGAGTTTTGCCGCACGCTTTGCAGGAGCTTTCTTGGGCTTTTCAGCCTTTTCTGCTTTCTCTGCCTTTGCGGGCTTTTCCACCTCTTCGGCCTTTGCCGTCTTTGCGGTCTTCGTGGTCTTTACAGGCTTTTCTGCCTTTTCCGCCTTTGCCCTGATGGTGGTCTTTTTCACCGTCGGCTTCTTCTCGGCGGTCTTGTCCTCTGCGGCCTTGCGGGTGGTGCGCTTGGTCGGCACTTCAAAGTAGAGGGTGCTCATCGGCGGCAGAGTAATGGTGATGCTCTGCTCGAAGCCGTGGAGCGGCTTTTTCTTGGTGCGGACGGACTTATTATGAACTGTGCCAGAACCGCCGAATTCCACATCGTCGCTGTTCAGCACTTCCTTGTAAGTACCAGAAACGGGTGCGCCGAGGGTGTAGCCCTCGCGCAGGACGGGGTTGAAGTTGCAGACGACCAAGACCTGCTTGCCCGCTGCATCCTTGCGCAGGAAGGCGATGACGCTCTGCTGAGAGTCATCGGGAACGATCCACTGGAAGCCCTCCCAGCTGTAGTCAATCTGCCAGAAGGCCGAATGCTCCTTGTAGAACTTGTTCAGCGTCTTGACATAGGTCTGCAGCTCGGTGTGCTTTTCATAGCCCAGCAGCATCCAGTCCATGGGCTTGGCCTCGTTCCACTCTGCGAACTGGCCGAACTCCTGACCCATGAAGAGCAGCTTCTTGCCCGGATGTGCCAACATGTAGCCGAAGAAGGTGCGCAGGTTTGCGAACTTGGCCTCGTAGTCGCCCGGCATCTTATTGATGAGGCTGCCCTTGCCGTGGACCACTTCGTCGTGGCTGATGGGCAGGACAAAGTTCTCGCTGAAGGCGTAGAAGAAGCTGAAGGTCACCTTGTTGTGGTTGCCGGCACGGAAGAGCGGGTCAGTCTTCATGTAGCTGAGCATGTCGTTCATCCAGCCCATGTTCCACTTGAAGTTGAAGCCCAGACCGCCGTCGGACGCGGGCTTGGTGACCATCGGCCATGCGGTCGACTCTTCGGCGATCATATATTTGTGCGGGTGACGGCCCAGCACGGTATTATTCAGCTTGCGCAGGAATGCGACGGCCTCGAGGTTCTCCTTGCCGCCGTCCTTGTTCGGCTCCCACTCGCCCTGTTTGCGGTTGTAATCCAGATACAGCATCGAAGCAACTGCGTCCACACGCAGGCCGTCGATGTGGTACTGCTCCAGCCAATACAGCGCGCT
>CAVJGY010000012.1:0-17793 GCA_963648915.1 Acutalibacteraceae bacterium
GCATTTTGGTAACTGTGCAGCGGCCTCTCTTTTGATTGGAAATCATTTCCTGCAATTCTCGGCGTGTTCCCGTCGTATTCTTAACGGAGCAGTTTTCCTGCGGAGACTGTCAAAAACGAACACAAAGGAGAATTTTCCCCATGTCCTGTCTTATCACCCTTCTTTTGAAGATGCTCGGCCAGTCCGGTTCTTCGAGCTTCCTGCTCTGGCTTCTCGGCAAGCTTTTAGGATGATTTTTGCCCCATAAAAAAGGGAGCAGACCCGGGTTCTTCCGGTGTCTGCTCCCTTTTTGGTTTTACAGATGAACTTGTTTTTTGGCTGTTTTCAGGGCGGAACGGAGCGGACGGTAGAGCAGCAGCATAATGACAAAGTTGCCGACGCCGTGCATCGCGTCATAGCTCAAACCGCTCAGCCACCAGCTGAGGGCAAAGGCGGGCGTTTTTGCGAAGAGATACACCGCCGCGCAGAGTCCGCCGAAGGCCAGACCATACAGGCCGCTGAACACCGCCCAGCCCAGCGCGCTGTCCATCCGGCGCAGAAGCCGCGCCAGAACTGCCAGCAGATACCAGACATAGAGGTACATCGCCCACCACAGGCCGAACCCATACAGCACGCCCTGCAATACCAGAAAGACCGTGATCGCACCCGGCGTTTCCTTGGGCAGTTCCAGCGCGAACAGGATGATGAGCAGGGTCACAGGCTCGATGTTCGGAATGCCGCTCATCGCCTGTTTGCTGACGACCAGCAGCGCACCCATCAATCCGCTGAGCACCAGCCGAAGAACGGCATGGTGGCTCATTTTTCCGGAATTACTTCGTGTAGGTGAAGGCATAGCTGTCTCCGTCGTGCAGCTCAATGTCAGCAATGCCGACCGAGGTCATCTCGCCCGTGCCGTCGGTCAGGCACCACCACGCGCTGTCCTTGTTCCAGTCGGCGGTCTCGCCGTTGACGGTGGTGACGAAACCTGCGGCGGCCTCCTCTTCGCTGATGATGCCAGCCTCGGCCAGTGCATCGCTCAGCTTCTCGCCGTCGGTCACCTCGAGGGTGACAGTCGTGCTCTCGCCTGCGGCGTTGGTGACGGTGAATTCGGCCTTGACCTTACCCTCAGAAGCCTCAGAGGATGCTGCTTCGCTGGAAGCAACGCTTGCGGCCTCACTGGAAGCGGCACTGGATGCTACGCTCGAAGCGGTGCTGGACGATGCGCCGCAGCCCACCAGCAGGCTGGCGGCCAGCACTGCGCTGATCACGATAGAAAGAAATTTATTCATGGTTTTGCTCCTTGTTTTTGATTTGCATTTTCGCAGAGCTTATCATACCATGTGACCCTCTAAATTGCAAGCGGAGAAAAGGCCGTTCAATCAGGATGCTTCTTCCAACGGGTCGACGACGACCGGACAAGTCTCATAAAGCTCGGTGGGGTCGAGATCCACACAGCTGCACGGGTCAAGATCACCCGTCATATCCCATGCAGCCGTGTCATTCAAAACGGTCAGGCGTTCCCGGAAAAAGTCCGGGTCGTTCATCGGTTCAAACACTCCACCTTGTTTCAGCAGAGGCTTTGCATCATACAGACGCACCGACCCATCACTGAAATAAAGATAGATGGTATAGTTTTCCCCAGCAACCGCCTGCAAAACCTTCGGCATATAATCCATTCTGCTCTCTCCTTTCAAATCAGCGGAGCGATATGATTCAAAGGCTTTGCATCCCGTGCCAATTCCCAGTTCTGCATCAATTCATCCTTGTGCAGCTCGCACCACGCAAGGATCAATTTCAGCTGTCTGCCCGGCAATGCACCCCGAATCACACAAGAGTTTTGAATATCGATCAACGCTTTGTTGTTCCCGTATTCCGCATGAAAATGCGGCGGGTTATGATCGCTGTAAAACATCATTACGCGTATCCCACAAAAAAGACTGATTTCCGGCATGGCATTTTTCCTCCTGTCAGTTTCAGTATACCGCATTTTTTCAACAGTGTCCATTGCAGTTGTTAATCTGCAAACAAAAAATCCCATGCTGCGGCAAAGCAAAACGCAGCATGGGAACGTAGATAGTGAATTTAGGGCGTCAGCTTTTTAGCGGGCGACGGTGTACTTATGCAGGGTCTTGCGGACTGCGCCGTTGCCAGCATACAGCTCCTTCACCATGCCCTCGATCTTCTCGCCCAGACCGACGGCGTACAGGTCGACACCGAACACATCGGTGCGGCTGTACAGCTTCTTCAGGCAGCTGAAATCCTGCTCGCCTTCCTTGACTTCCAGCGGAGCGACGATTTCCTGCAGCTCTG
This sequence comes from Acutalibacteraceae bacterium, assembly GCA_963648915.1. Classification (GTDB taxonomy): domain Bacteria; phylum Bacillota; class Clostridia; order Oscillospirales; family Ruminococcaceae; genus Faecalibacterium. The sequence goes on from CAVJGY010000012.1 coordinate 2,290, forward strand.
CCAGCAGCGGGTCGGGAGAGATCTCGAACGGCTTGCCGTTGTCGTCCACACCCTTCAGGTAGCGGGCATAGCCAGCCAGAACCAACGGGATGAGGTTGAGGTTGGACTTGTCCAGACCGCGTGCCTCATAAGCCTTGATGGTCTCGCCGAAGCGGATCGCCAACTTCTGAGAGGTGTCGGTCGCGATGCGCTGGGGTGCATCGGGCATGAACGGGTTGGGAAGACGGCGGTTGATGACTGCGCCGATGAACTCATAGGGATTCAGAACGCCCGGGTCAACGACGACGGGCATGGCCTCGATGTAGCCGATTTTCTGGATGAAGGAGCGCAGATCCTCGTCTGCCATCTCTGCAGAGATGAGGGTGTAATCCAACATGCAGCCATAGATGGACATGGCGGTGTGCAGCGGGTTCAGGCAGGTGCAGACCTTCATCTTCTCGATCTTATCGACGGTCTCGCGGTCGCAGTAGAGGACACCGCCCAGCTCCAGCGGAGGACGGCCATTGGTGTAGTGATCCTCGATGCAGAGGTACTCGGTCTCCTCGGCGTTGACGAAGGGAGCGGTGAAGGTGTGCTTCTCGGTGACGATGGTGTAGTTGTCCTCGAAGCCGTCGTCTGCCAGCATCTTCTGGACCTTTGCGTCCGGACGCGGGGTGATTTTGTCGATCATGCTCCACGGGAAGGTGACCTTCGTCTCGTCCTGAACGTAAGCGAGGAACTCTGCCGGGACAAGACCCTGCTCGACCCACTTGGAAGCGTAGGTGTGGACAGCGTTCTTGATCTTATCGCCGTTGTGAGAGCAGTTGTCCATGCTCTGAACGGTCAGAGGCAGCTTGCCAGCCTTGAAACGCTCGTACAGCAGAGCGGTGACCTTGCCCATTGCCAGAACGGGGGTCAGGCCGCGCTCGAGGTCTGCCGGAGCGACGCCGTAGCCCTTCTCGGTGATGGTGAAGGAGATCATCTGCAGGCTGGGGTTCTGGAAAATCTCGACCAGACGTGCCCAATCCTCGGTGAAGGAGGGGTCAGCCTTCAGGCTCTCGGTGACGGAGGCGATGACCTTCTTCTCGATGTCGCCCGTAGATTTCAGGCAGACCAGCAGGCTCATGTTATCGTAGGGACGATAGGCCTTGTCGATAATTTCGTAGTCGAAGCTCTCGGCCACGATGACGCCGCGGTCATACTTGCCGCTGTTTAGAGCCTCGTTCAGAATTGCCGCCGGGAATGCGCGGAAGATGTTACCTGCACCGAAGTGCACCCAAGTCGGCTCGGCGTGGGTCTTGGCCTTGACTGCCTCGACGTCGAACTTCGGCAGCTCATAGCCCTTTTCCGCCCACTCAGCGGACAGATTGCCATTCTTGATATCAGACAGCTTCATAATGCTTAGCCTTTCTTTTTCTCTTCATCCAGACGATCCAGCAGATCCCAGACACCCAGCATGTACTGGATACCCAGAGCACGGTCATACTTGCCGTAACCGGGACGGCAGTTGCCCGGGCCTTCCTCCCACATCTGACGGCCGTGGTCGGGGCGGATGTAGCCCTCAAAGCCGCCGTCATGGTAGGCGCGCAGGATCTCGATGATGCCGGTCTCGCCGCAGCAGTCGCGGTGAGCAGCCTCGGAGAAGTCGCCGTTGGGGAAGTGGTGGATGTTGCGGATATGTGCGAATGCGATACGGTCGCAGTGCTTGCGGACGATCTCAGCAACATTGTTGTTGGGGTTTGCGTTCAGGCTGCCGGAGCAGAGGGTCAGGCAGTTGTACTCGTCGTCCACCATGCTCAGGAAGCGGTCGATGCTCTCGGCGTCGACCAGCAGGCGGGGCAGGCCGAAGATGTCCCAAGGAGGATCGTCCATGTGGATCGCCATCTTGATGTCGCACTCACGGCAGGTGGGCATCAGAGCCTCGAGGAAGTACTTGAGGTTCTCCCACAGCTTCTCCTTGGTGACGGGAGCGTAAGCCTTGAACAGCTCGTCCAGCTTTGCCATGCGCTCAGGTTCCCAGCCGGGGAAGGTCATATTATACTTCTCGGTGAAGGACATGATGTACTCGGCCATGGCCTTGTAATCGTCCTGAATCATGTCCTTCTGATAGAACAGGGCGGTCGAACCGTCGCCGACCGGGTGGAACAGGTCGGTGCGGGTCCAGTCAAAGACCGGCATGAAGTTATAGCAGATGACCTTGACGCCGAACTTGGACAGGTTGCGGATGCACTGCTTGTAATTTTCGATGTATTTGTCGCGGGTAGGCAGGCCGATCTTGATGTCGTCGTGGACATTGACCGACTCGACTACGTCCATATCAAAGCCATAGGCATGGATCTGGTCTGCGACCTTCTGGATCTCGTCGACCTCCCAGACCTCGCCGGGCATCTTGTTGTGCAGTGCCCAGACGATGCTGGTGACACCGGGGATCTGCTTGATGTCGCTGAGGGTGATCGGGTCATTGCCTTCACCGTACCAACGCCAACCCATTTTCATAGGCATAGTGGAGTCCTCCTTGTTATTTCCCATCGCTTTCGGCCCACAGCAATCACTGAGGCCTGTTCTCGGCTTATATTCTAATATATCAGTTTGTCTTTTGCAATTGGCGTTTTGCCATTTTTTGAAGTTTTTTCTTGTATACTTTAGACAAAAAGACAACTTCTAATCGGTTTTTCCGATTTCGCAGCCGTCTTTTTGACGTTCTTTGATTTTATTTTAACGAGCTTATCCCTCAATAAAATATTCCGGGTGATGCTTTCTTGCCTGCTCCACCGAAAGCTTATAGCGGTTCAGGTGATCGCTCAGAGCACGGCTGACGTCCTCCTCTGTGCCGTGGAGAACGGCTTCCAGAATGCGGGTGTGAGCGGCGCAGACCGACTTGTTCTCCTCGGTCTGAAGGCTGAACTTGCGCAGACGCTCGATGTGCTGGAAGGTCGACAGCATGTGGTCGAAGTGGTCCTCCATCCCGCAGATCTCAAACGCCATCCGGTGGAAGGCGTTGTCGAGGTCGAGCATCCGCGTCTCCCGGTTCTCAGCGTCGGGCTGACGCTCCAAGGCGCGGTACTGCTCGATGTTCAGCCGATAGGCCGCCTCCTGCTCCTCGGTCAGCCTGCCGCGGATGCGGTCAAGGATTTCCTTCTCTAATGTAAAGCGGGCGAACTGCTCCATCTCCATCAGCTTGAGGTCGATGGGGGCGACGTGCGTTCCGCTCTGAGGCTTGATGTTCACCATGTGGGCGATGTTCAGCATGATGAGGGCTTCCCGCATGGGAGTGCGGCTGATCCCCAACTCCTGCGCCAGCAGGCGGTCATTCAGCTCATCGCCGGGTTTCAGATCCATGGTAATGATTCGGCTGCGGATGGTATCGTATGCGACTTCCCGCGCGCTCTTTGTTGCCATACTTTCCACTCTCCTTGTATTTCACAAACCAGCGTGTACCGACTTTGATATATCAATCACAATTTTATTGTAATCTCCAAAAGTGATTCCGTCAAGGGTTTTCGGAAAGATAGGCAAGTAAAAATTACACTTTTGCTTTTTTCGGGCGGTACAGCACGGGGACCCAGACCGCCACCAGTGCCAGACCGCAGACCACGTCAATGATGGAATGCTGTTTGGTGAACACGGTCGAGGCACAGATGAGCCCCGCCCAGACCCAAGCGAGAATTTTCAGGCCGGGGCGGTTTTTCGCCAGCTTGCTCTGAGAGAAAGCCAGTGCCATACAGCCCGAACTCTGACAGTGGATGGACGGGCAGACATTGACCGAAGCATCCGCACTCCAGAGCATCTTCATGATGCTCATAGCGATGTTGTCCCGGCCGACGGCCTCGGCGGTCGGGCGGATATCCAGACCGTTCGGGAGCACCATATATACGATGAGACAGAAGGTCATGCCCGAGAACATCATCAGACAGAGCTTGTCATAGCTTTCGGTGTCGTTCCACCAGAGCATCGCCGTCACCGCCGCTAGCAGAAGAAACCAGCTGCAATACGGAAAGACGAACCACTCATTGAAGGGGATGATATCGTCGATGGGGCTGTGGATGATGTACTTGGGATTGGTGATGGTAAGGTCCAGCCAGAAGAACCAGATGAGATAGATCACCCAGTAGAGCTGAAACCAGAGATGCGGGCGGCAGTTCGCCCGCAGTTTTTGCAGATTCATAGTATTTCTCCTATATTTTTGATTCTGAGACGTTTTATTTTACCACAAGACGACGACTTGCGCAATCGCGATTTATCGTATAGAATTAAATGGAATCAAGATGTCGTTTTTACTGGAAAGAAAAAGGAGCTATCATGTCACAACCTTCTGTCCCTGTCCGCCTGATCGCACTCGACCTCGACGGCACACTTCTGACCCATCACTCGAGCATCTCGCCCCTGACCCGTCAGGCCATCGCCGATGCCGTTTCCCACGGTGTCGTCGTCCTTCCCGCCACAGGCCGTCCGCTGGCGAATCTTCCGCCCATCGTGGCACAGCTTCCCGGCATCCGGTACGCCATTACCTCCAATGGTGCAGCCGTCTGGGATCTCGGCAGCGACCCGCTGGGCTGTGTGTACAGCCGCTATGCCAATGCTGCCGAGCGGGAGACCAGCGAGCCGACCTGCATCATCCACGATGTTTTCCCGGTGGAAAAGGCGCGGGAGGTCTTTGCGCTGTTTCAGGAATACTCCGGCGAGATGAGCATCTTTGCCGACGGCTATTCCATCAAGGACGCCGACGGACTTGCACGCTTGAAGTCCCGCTTTGCGCGCAATCACTCCACGGAGGCAAAGCAGCCCAACGACGGCCGCTTCATCGTCGTCCGGGACATGGCCGAGTGGATGAGCCGGAACGCCCACGAGGTAGAGAAGTTCTGCATGTTCTTCAACACCGTCGAGGAAGCACGGGCCGCGCTGCCCCGCTTCCTTGCGCTGGAAGGGGTCGAGGTCGTGCAGGGCTCGCCCGAAAACATCGAGGTCACGGCCAAGAACGTAGACAAGGGAAACGCACTTCTGGCACTGGCCGACCATCTCGGCATCCCCCACGAAGCCACCGCCGCCGTCGGTGACAGCGAGAACGACCGTGCCATGCTCGAGAAGGCGGGCGTCGCCGCAGTTATGGCGAACGGAATGCCCCACATCAAGGAGCTGGCCGACCTTGTGAGCGAGAATGACTGCGACCATGACGGCGTTGCAGAGCTGTTTCGGCGGTTGGGACTCTGAACCTTCGGCATTTTTGTGCAATGTATACAAGGTCTTATGCAAAACATTGTGCTTGTTGAGTATTACCAAACTCCCCTTCGTAGTTTATACTAATATTACAAGCGTATGGTGGGAGTGGTATGCCCCAAGCGGGGTTTCCGCCCACTCGGAGAGTTTAATAAAAGTAAGGAGAATGCGTTATGAATCCCATCGTAGAAAAGGTCTATCAGATCGGCATTATCCCTGTTATTGCATTTAACAGCGTTGACGAGGCTCTGCCCCTGTGCAAGGCTCTGGCTGAGGGCGGTCTGCCCGCTGCTGAGGTCACCTTCCGCACCGCATGTGCTGAGGAGTGCATCCGCAAGATCCACGAAGAGATGCCCGAGATGCTGCTGGGCGCAGGCACCGTCCTGACCTGCGAGCAGGCTGACCGTGCTATGGCAGCTGGTGCTTCCTTCATCGTTGCTCCCGGCTTCGACCCCGAGGTCTGCAAGCACGTCATCGACAAGGGCGGCATCATGATGCCCGGCACTGCTTCCGCAGGCGAGATGCAGCAGGCTATGAACCTGGGCTGCGAGGCTCTGAAGTTCTTCCCGGCTGAGGCCAACGGCGGCGTCGGTATGCTGAAGAACATCGGTGCTGCTCTGAAGGGCGCACGCTGGATGTGCACCGGTGGTGTCAACGCAAAGAACGTCAACGATTATCTGGGCTATGACCAGATCTTCGCTGTCGGCGGCACCTGGATGTGCAAGAGCGACGTCATCAAGGCTGGCGACTGGGCAAAGATCACTGCTCAGAGCAAGGAAGCTGTTGACACCATGCTCGGCCTGAAGCTCGTCCATGTCGGCATCAACACCGGCAACGAGGAAGAGGCTATGAAGGTCGCAAACCTCATCGGCGGTCTGCTGAACATGAAGGTCGCTCCGGGCAACTCCAGCATCTTCGTCGGCAACAAGGAATTCGAGATCATGAAGAAGCCGGGCCGCGGCACCAACGGCCACATCGCCATCGGCTGCAACAACGTCGACCGTGCGATCTATCACCTGACCCAGCGCGGCGTCAAGTTCGACCTCGACAGCAAGAATGTCAAGAACGGCAAGACCGTCGCTTGCTACTTCGCAGACGAGATCGCAGGCTTCGCATTCCACCTCGTTCAGGCCTGAGCCTAAGCTTTTCTTGAAAATGCCGCCGCTCCGGGAAGCACCCAGCGGCGGGATGATATTCCGAACACACTTTTAAAACAAAAAGGAGAATACCACAATGAAAGTCGTTACTTTTGGTGAACTGATGGTTCGTCTGCAGCCGTTCAACTATGAGCGTTTCGTCCAGGCCAATAACCTGGAGTTCACTTTCGGCGGCGGCGAAGCAAACGTCGCTGTCTCTCTGGCAAACTACGGCGTTGACGCAGCCTTCGTCACCAAGCTGCCCGCACACGCAATTGGTCAGGCTGCGATCAACAGCCTGCGCCGTTACGGTGTCGACACCAGCATGATCGTCCGCGGCGGCGACCGTGTGGGCATCTACTACAACGAGAAGGGTGCTTCTCAGCGTGGTTCTGTTTGCATCTACGACCGTGCAAACAGCGCGATCCAGCTGGCTCAGCCCGCTGACTTCAACTGGGACAAGATCTTCGAGGGCGTCGATTGGTTCCACTTCACCGGCATCACCCCGGCTCTGGGCCAGAATGTCGTCGAGATCTGCCTCGAGGCTTGCAAGGCTGCTAAGGCTCGCGGCGTGAAGATCAGCTGCGACCTGAACTACCGCGGCAAGCTGTGGACCCGTGAGCAGGCTCGTGCTGCTATGACCGAGCTGTGCCAGTATGTCGACGTCTGCATCTCCAACGAGGAGGACGCAAAGGACGTCTTCGGCATCGAGGCTGAGTCCACCGACATCTACGGCGGCAAGCTGAACGCTGAGGGCTACAAGAGCGTTGCTAAGCAGCTGGCTGACAAGTTCCACTTCGAGAAGGTCGCTATCACCCTGCGTGAGTCTCACAACGCTTCCGAGAACGGCTGGAGCGCAATGCTGTACGATGTCGCTTCCAACGAGTACTGCTTCTCCAAGAAGTACGAGCTGAAGATCATCGACCGCGTTGGCGGCGGCGACTCCTTCGGCGGCGGTCTGATTTACGCTCTGCTGAACGGCAAGTCCACTCAGGACGCTGTCGAGTTCGCAGTTGCAGCTTCCGCTCTGAAGCACTCCATCGAGGGCGACTACAACATGGTCACCGTCTCTGAGGTCGAGAAGCTGGCTGGCGGCGACGGCTCTGGCCGTATCCAGCGGTAATCGCGGGAGGATTCCGAAATGGATATCCGTTATTCCTGCAACCAGAAAGATTTCAAGCGTTACACCACCGAGGAGATGCGGGATGAGATGCTCATCACCGGCCTGTACAAGGCGGACGAAGTCGTTGCTGTTTACAGCCACGTCGACCGCATGGTGACGCTGGGCTGTATGCCTGTCCATGAGACCGTGTCCATCGATAAGGGCATCGACGTCTGGGCAAACTTCGGCACCCACTACTTCCTCGAACGCCGTGAGATCGGCATGTTCAACATTGGCAAGGATTCCACTGGTATCGTCGTGGCCGACGGTGTCGAGTACAAGCTGGGCTACAAGGACTGCCTGTACATCACCAAGGGCACGAAGGAAGTGACCTTCGCTTCCGCTGACCCGGAGCATCCCGCCAAGTTCTACATGGTCTCCGCTCCGGCACATTGCTCGTACGAGACCCGCCTCATCAAGATGGCCGATGCAAACCATCGTCCTCTAGGCAGCGTCGAGACCTGCAACAAGCGCACCATCAACCAGTTCATCCATCCGGATGTCCTGAAGACCTGCCAGCTGAGCATGGGTATGACCGAACTGGATGCGGGTTCCAACTGGAACACGATGCCCAGCCACACCCACGAGCGTCGGATGGAGATCTACACCTACTTTGAACTGCCCGAGGGGCAGGTGGTGTTCCACATGTGCGGCGAGCCGACTCAGACCCGCCACATCGTGATGCACAACGAGGATGCTGTTATCAGCCCCTCTTGGAGCATCCACAGCGGCGTAGGCACCTCGAATTATACGTTTATTTGGGCAATGGGCGGCGAGAACATGGAGTTTGACGACATGGACAACATCGCTACCACTGACCTGCGCTAAACAGCCACCATACAACGCCCCGTATCGGCTTCCCGGTACGGGGCGTTTTGCTAAAAATTTATCATAAACACACACGAAAACAAGAAGGAGAACATCATGAACCTTTCCGCATTTGACCTCAAGGGCAAGGTCGCCCTCATCACCGGCGGTGCTCACGGCATCGGCTTCTCCATCGCAGAGGGCATGGCACAGTGCGGTGCGACCATCTGCTTCAACTGCTCCAGCGAGTCCAGCCTCGAGAAGGGTCTGGCCGCATACAAGGCTGCCGGCATCGAGGCTCACGGCTATGTCGCCGACGTCTCCGATGAGGGCGCTGTCAACGCCATGGTCGCCAAGATCAAGGCCGAGGTCGGCTCTGTGGACATTCTGGTGAACAACGCCGGCCTGATGAAGCGCGTCCCGATGATCGAGATGAGCCACGCCGACTTCATGCGCGTTATCGATGTCCACGTCGGCGGTGCATTCAACTGCTCCAAGGCCGTTCTGCCCGACATGATCGAGAAGCGGGAAGGCAAGATCATCAACATCTGCTCCATGATGAGCGAGCTGGGCCGCGAGACCGTCTCCGCCTATGCTGCAGCCAAGGGCGCACTGAAGATGCTCACCAAGAACATCGCTTCCGAGTACGGCGAGTACAACATCCAGTGCAACGGCATGGGCCCGGGCTACATCGCCACCGCTCAGACCGCTCCCCTGCGTGAGATCCAGCCGGACGGCAGCCGTCATCCCTTCGACCAGTTCATCACTGCAAAGACCCCCGCAGGCCGCTGGGGTGACCCCGAAGATATGGTCGGCCCGTGCGTCTTCCTCGCATCTCACGCTTCCGACTTCGTGAACGGCCAGATCCTCTACGCCGATGGCGGCATCCTCGCTTATATCGGCCGTCAGCCTAAGTAAGTTTTCCACAAGATAAAGATTTGACGTGAAAAACTCCCCTCCATCTCGCGGGCATTACGCCGTTGAGACAGAGGGGAGTTTTCTTATCTTATCGAGATTTTTGCTTTTTCAAGCAGCCAGAGCCGCGCAGAGCTTACAGAGCGAAGTAACGCTTTGCGTTATCGAAGCAGATACCGCGGACGATCTTCTCCAGAGCCTTCTCGTCGTTGGGATACTCGCCGTCCTCGACCCACTGGCCGATGACGTTGCAGAGGATGCGGCGGAAGTAATCGTGGCGGGTGTAGCTCAGGAAGCTGCGGCTGTCGGTCAGCATACCGACGAAGTTACCCAGCAGGCCGAGGTTTGCCAGACTCTTGATCTGGTTCTCCATGCCGATCTTCTGGTCGTTGAACCACCAAGCAGAACCGTGCTGGATCTTGCCCGGAACTTCACTGCTCTGGAAGCAGCCGAGGATGGTGCCGATCTGCTCGTTATCAGCCGGGTTCAGGCTGTAGATGATGGTCTTGGGGCACTCGTCGGTGTCGTTCAGTGCGCTCAGCAGAGCTGCGATCTCGCCGCCGCAGGTAGCGGTGTTGATCATATCGAAACCGGTATCCGGTCCGAGCAGAGCGTTCATCTTGCGGTTGACACCACGCAGGCAGTTGTAGTGGATCTGCATGGCGATGTTCAGGCGGTGATACTCCTTGCCCAGATGGATGAGGATGTAGGTCTGATACTTCTCAGCCTCTTCCAGAGTGCAGGTCTCGCCAGCCATGACCTTCTGGTAGATGGCATTGACCTCTTCCTTGGAAGCCTCACGGTAGGGGATGTAATCCAGACCGTGGTCGGAAGCGCGGCAGCCCAGCTCTGCGAAGAACTCGATGCGCTTGGTGAGAGCGTCGGTCACGCAGTCGATGCAGGCCAGCTTCTCCTTGCCGACGACCTCAGCCAGCTTGCCCATGTACTCAGCAAAGCCGGGCTTGTTGATGTTGATGGCCTTATCGGGGCGGAAGGAAGGAGCGACGGTGAACTTGATGGTCGGGTCTTCCTTGATCTTCTTGTGCCACTCGAGGCTGTCGATGGGGTCATCGGTAGTGCCGATGAAAGCGACGTTGGACTGCTCGATCAGGCCGCGGACGGTCAGCTTCGGGTCGTTCTGCAGCTTCTCGTTGCACAGATTCCAGACCTCCTCAGCGGTGTCGCCGTTCAGAACGCCGTCATAGCCGAAGAAGGTGTGCAGCTCGAGGTTGGTCCAGTGGTACATCGGGTTGCCGATGGCCATGGGCAGAGCCTCTGCGAACTTCTGGAAACGCTCGCGGTCAGGCTTATCACCGGTGATGTACTCCTCGGGGACGCCGTTGGAGCGCATGACACGCCACTTGTAGTGGTCGCCGAAGTAGCTGCCGTCCGGGTTGCGGCCGCCCAGCCAGACCTGAGCGATGTTGTCGAAGCGGCGGTTCTCGTAGATCTCACGGGGAGGGATGTGGCAGTGATAGTCGCAGATGGGCATATCCTCTGCATATGCGTGATAGAGATGCTGAGCAGTGGGAGACTGGAGCATGAATTCCTTATCCATAAATGCTTTCATGGGTCGATAACTCCTTTTCTATACCTTAAAAATGAGTTTCAATACGGTCTGTCGGTTCGGACAGGCCGTGCCTGTCTATAGTATACCGGAAAATGCCGATGTATACAACTGAAAAACTGCCAAATTTTTAGCCCTTTGATTGTGAAAACCGCCAGACTTTATGAAAATAGGCCATTTTCGGGGTAAAAACTGTAAAGAACCACTTGACTTATTTGTATACAACAGCATAAAATAGAGAAAGAGAAGCGGAGAGGTGTCCACCTCTCCGGAGCGAAGCAAAGCAAATACAAAACAAATACAAAAGGAGAACAGTGAAATGGAAACTTTGAATTACAAGGTTCTGGAACAGTCTGGCTACAACGGCTATGTCCTGAAGGACGCTCCCGTCAAGGTCATGCAGTTTGGCGAGGGCAACTTCCTGCGTGCCTTTGTTGACTACTTCTTCGATATCGCAAACGAGAAGGCTGGCTACAACGGCAAGGTCAAGCTGGTTCAGCCCATCGGCAACTTCCCCCAGATGGCACACTGGATCAACGATCAGGAGGGTCTGTACACCCTGTACCTGCGCGGCAGCGAGAAGGGCCAGAAGGTCGACGCAAAGCGCGTGATCTCCTGCGTCTCCGACTGTGTCTGCCCCTACGAGGATGGCAAGTGGGCTGAGGTCCTCGAGCTGGCAAAGTCTGCCGACCTCGAGATCATCACCTCCAACACCACCGAGGCTGGCATCGCTTACACCCAGGGCGACAGCGAGTTCGATCAGGTCCCTCCCAACAGCTTCCCCGCAAAGCTGACCCGCGTTCTGTACGAGCGTTACAAGGCATTCGACGGCGCAGCTGACAAGGGTCTGGTGATCCTGTCCTGCGAGCTGATCGACAACAACGGCAAGGAGCTGCAGAAGTGCTGCAACAACTATGCGAAGGACTGGAACCTCGAGCAGGGCTTCATCGATTGGATGAACAACTCCAACACCTTCTGCTCCACTCTGGTCGACCGCATTGTTCCGGGCCGCATCCGCGATCCTCAGGAGCTTGCTGCTCTGGAAGAGGCAAACGGCTATCACGACACCGTTCTGGACGTCGGCGAAGTCTTTGGCGTCTGGGTCATCGAAGGCCCGGCATGGCTGGAGGACAAGCTCCCGTTCAAGAAGGCTGGCGTCAACGTCATGGTCGTTCCCGATGTCACCCCGTACAAGAAGCGCAAGGTCCGCATCCTGAACGGCGCACACACCGGCTTCGTTCTGGGCGCATATCTGGCTGGCTTCGACATCGTTCGTGACTGCATGCACAACGACACCATCCGCGGCTTCATGAACAAGATGCTGCACGAGGAAGTCATCCCCACCCTGCCTCTGGACAAGAAGGACCTCGAGGAGTTCGCATCTGCAGTTCAGGACCGCTTCAACAACCCGTTCATCAACCACGAGCTGATGAGCATCTCCCTGAACTCCACCTCTAAGTGGAAGGCTCGCAACATGCCGTCCTTCCTGACCTATATCGAGGAGCAGAAGCAGCTGCCCAAGTGCCTGACCATGTCTCTGGCTGCTTATATTGCATTCTACTCCAACGACATCCAGGAGCGCACCGCTGACGGCCTGATCTGCAAGCGTCCTGCTGGCAACACCTACAAAATCCAGGATGACGCATGGGCTCTGGACTTCTACTATGCACACAAGGACGACACCGCTGCTCAGCTGGTGAACGCTGTCCTGACCAACACCCAGATGTGGGATCAGGATCTCACCAAGATCGACGGCCTCGAGGCTGCTGTTCTGGCTGATCTGGAGCTGATCCGCTCCGAGGGTGCTGAGGCTGCTTACAAGAGCTGCCTGTAATAAGTTGATTGCTGTTGCTCATTGGCTTCCCCTTGAGGGGAAGCTGGCAGCGCAGCTGACTGATGAGGTGGAGGCTTAAAGATTAGCAGCAGAATGCGGTCGGGCTTCCACCTCATCTGCTTCACTTCGTTCAGCACCTTCCCCTCGAGGGGAAGGCCTTTCGATGAAAATATTTAGGAGAAAAACTATGCCGCAGGCTATTCATATCAGCCCCATCGACAATGTTGTTGTCGCGCTGCATCCCATCGCCAAGGGCACGCTCGTCGAGGTCGACGGTCTGTCTGTGACCGCTCTCGAGGACATCCCGCAGGGTCACAAGATGGCAGTCGCCCCCATCAAGAACGGCGAGAACGTCATCAAGTACGGCTTCCCCATCGGTCATGCCACCGCAGATGCCGAGCCGGGCACTTGGATGCACACCCACAATGTCCACACCAACCTTTCCGGTGAGGTCGAGTACAGCTACAATCCCGCTCCCGACCTCGCACCGCTGCCCAAGGTCGCACCTGAGACCTTCATGGGCTTCCGCCGCAAGGACGGCCGTGCCGCCATCCGCAACGAGATCTGGATCATCCCGACCGTCGGCTGTGTCAACGACATCGCCAAGAAGATGGTCGCCGACAATCAGGACCTCGTCACTGGCTCGATCGAGGGTCTGTACACCTTCACCCATCCCTTCGGCTGCAGCCAGACCGGACACGACCACGCACAGACCCGGAAGCTGCTGGCCGCTCTGACCCGCCACCCGAACGCAGGCGCAGTCCTCGTTCTGCATCTGGGCTGTGAGAACCTTCAGCACGACCAGTTCGTGCAGGAGCTCGGCGAGTACGACCCCGACCGCGTGAAGTTCCTGACCTGTCAGGATGTGGACGACGAGTTCACCGCCGCCCGCGAGATCCTCAAGGAGCTGGCTGCTTACGCAGGCCAGTTCAAGCGTGAGCCGATTCCCGTCTCGGAGCTGGTCGTCGGCATGAAGTGCGGCGGCTCGGACGGTCTGTCCGGCATCACCGCAAACCCGACCATCGGCCGTTTCTCGGATATGATGGGTCAGCGCGGCGGCTCTACCGTCCTGACCGAAGTCCCCGAGATGTTCGGCGCAGAGGGCTTCCTGATGGATCGCTGCATCAACCACGACGTCTTTGTCAAGGCGGAGAAGATGATCAACGGCTTCAAGGAGTACTTCATCAGCCACAATGAGGTCGTCTACGATAACCCGTCTCCGGGCAACAAGCAGGGCGGCATCACCACGCTGGAAGACAAGAGCTGCGGCTGTGTCCAGAAGGGCGGCACTGCGCCCATCATGGACGTCATCGGCTACGGCGACCCCGTCGTCACCAAGGGTCTAAATATGCTGTACGGCCCGGGCAACGACCTCGTGTCCGCGACCGCTATGACCGCTGCCGGCGCACACCTCATCCTGTTCTCCACGGGTCGCGGCACTCCGTTCTCCGCTCCCGCCCCGACTCTGAAGATCTCTACCAACACCCCGTTGGCAGAGAAGAAGTCCGGCTGGATCGACTTCAACACGGGCGTCATCGCCGACGGTGAAAAGACCATCGACGAGGCTGCAAAGGATCTGCTGGATCTCGTGATCCGCGTTGCAAGCGGCGAGCAGACCAAGGCAGAGAAGCACGGCTTCCGTGAGATCTCCATCTTCAAGGACGGCGTTGTTCTGTAATTAAAGGGAGGCTGCTGTGCGCTTTTTGCGGCACGGCAGCCTCTTTGTGCTTCACAACGGAAAGGAGCGGCGACAATGGCAAACACCACAGGCATTCTGATCTTCACTTTGCTGATCTATGCAGCGATCATCTACGGCGTTGTGTGCCTTATCAAGTACTTTATCCGTTATGGCATCGACTATTATTTTAAGAAGCTGAAAGAACTTCAAAATAACAAGGAGGATTTGAAATGAATCAGATCACCACCCAGTACATCACCGAAAACGGTGCGTGCTACGAGCAGTACGTCATCACCGACCCCGCTGCAAAGACCGCCCTCACCATCACCCCGGAGCGTGGCGGCATGATCACCGGCTTCACCCTCGACGGAGACGAGTACATCTGGACGCGCCGCCCGAACTTCAGCGAGTGCAACCGTCCCCGCTTCGGCATCCCGGTGCTCTTCCCGAACTGCGGCGGCCCGGACAACGGCGTGCACATCTTCGACGGCAAGGCATACCCGATGGAGAACCACGGCCTCGCAGACCTCTGCGCATGGGAAGTGGAGAGCGTCGGCCCGGACGGTGTTTCTCTGGTTCTGGAATCCACCCCGCTGACGAAGTTCCTCTATCCGTTTGACTTCACCCTCCTGCTGAACTACAACCTCGAGGGCAACAAGGCCACCATCAGCCTGACCGTCATCAACGAGGGCGACAAGCCGATGCCGTTCAGCTTCGGCTATCACCCCTACTTCATGGCCTCCAAGCTGGAAAATGTCGACTTCGACATCAAGTGCGCCACCTGCTCCGAGAGCGCAAAGGGCGAGCAGCCTGCCGCTCCGGAGAAGATCACCCTGACCCGCAAGGAGGGCGCAGACAACACCATCCGCCTGATGACCGGCGTGCAGTTCCCCATGACCTTCACCGACAAGGGCAACGGCCATAAGGTCACCGTCGACGCCGACGAGACCTTCGACAATGGCGTGCTCTGGCAGCAGGATGCTGAGAGCTTCGTCTGCATGGAGCCGTGGAACGGCTGGGCAAACAGCGTCAACGAAGAGGGCAAGCATGAGGTCCTCGAGCCGGATGAGGCCATGACCAGCGAGTGGAGCATCACCATCGAGAAGGTTTGAGCGTTGCTCTGAAATAACCGCATAAACAAAAGCTGCCGCACAAGGTGAACCGCCCTAGAAATAGTAGACATGCATAAAAAGCACCCCATGTAGGGTAGGC